>NZ_JBEYJD010000009.1:0-46774 GCF_040636125.1 Streptomyces sp. NPDC006733
GGCCGTGCCGTCGTTGCGCGGTGTCCCGCAGCCGCCGCTGTTCGTCTCCCGGGCGATGATCCGCAGCCGCGGGTCCTTGCCTGGTTGACCGAACCGGTGTACGGCAGGGCGACGTACGGGAACCTGGTCCCGAACGGGACGCCCGGCCCGTTGACGCCGTCACCGGCGGCAAGAGCCTGGATCAGGTGGCCCGGGGTGGCCCCTTCGAGCGCCTGGATGGCGATGTCGACGACGTCGTCACCCATGCGGCGTCCGTTGGGGAATCCCTGGAAGTCACCGTTGAGCACACCGAGCCGGTCCGGCTTGGCCGTCACCGGGGTCGACATGTTCAGCCGCAGTTCCTCCGCGGGCACGAACCGCTTCTTGTTGATGTCGAGGTTCATCAGCTGCGAGTTCAGGTCCACAGCCAGGGGCCCGTTGGCAGCCTTAGCGATGCCCGTCAGGAAGATCTCCTGCAGGTCCTTGCGCGGGGTGGCCGGCGCCGGGATGCCGTAGATGCCCTGGATGAGCTTGGGCAGCTCCGGGTCGAGGACCTTCGCGACGACCTTCGGCTGGTTGTGGTCCTCGGACGGCGGCAGCGCGTTGAACGCGTCCTTCAGCCCAGCCGGTACCACCGCCTCGTTGACCAGCGGGTTGCCCAGGCGGGAGACCTGCACGTACTTGCCCGTGGGAGTCTGCTTGCCGGGGCTGAGCTGCAGGGTGCGCCGCTCGGTGGAGCTCCACACGCCGATCACCGGGTTGCGCTTGGCGTTGCCCTTGTAGGCGAGCTTGGACTTGGGCACCTGGATGGACAACGTGTTGACGTTGTAGCCGTTCAGGGTGTTGTGCCCGGTCTCGGAGAGGTTGCCTCCGTAGAGCAGGTCGAAGACCCGCAGGTCCAGGAAGAACGGGTCCGCGGCCTGGGTGGCGACGGTCTGACCGCCGCCGGGCAGCTTCTTCGTCGCCTGGTCGCGGAGCCGGCCGTAGTTCGGCATGGAGGCCTTGCCGACGTTGGACGGGGTGGCGATGCCGTCCGCGACGAGTGTGACCGGCTTGTGGCCCGCGCGGATTTCCTGCAGGCAGTAGTGCTGGCGGAACAGCAGGGTCTTGTCGGTGAGGTTGTTGACGACACCGTTGTTGTACAGGAACGTCTTCTCGCCGCGCAGGTCCTCGTTGCGGAACGTCCACCGGTAGGTCAGGTCCGGCTTGCCGGTGCCCTGGCTGTCGATGTTGATGTCGTAGTGCGCGTCAGCGGCGAACGGGTAGAAGTTCGGCCCGCCGTTCGGCTCCTGGAACGGGATCCAGTTCGCCGTGAGCGTCACCGTGTCGGACTTGTCCGGGCTGGTGAACGCGTACAGGTCGGTGTTGTCGACCTGCGGGTCAGCTGCGACCAGGGGTGCTTCCCGGTGGCTGGAGGCCTGGCCGATGCCGGTACCCGGACCCGCCAGAGCGGCTCCGGCGACAGCCGAACCCAGCGCCAACAGCATTGCAGCCGACTTCCACCGAGCACTGCCGGCGGGTGTTGCTTTTGCGGTCATGAAAAGTCTTTCTTTCCTGGATGGGAGGACGGTCTCGAAGGGCGTTGCCTTCAAGACGGTCTTCGAAGCCCACCAATGCCGCGGATTGGCCTCCGACAAAACATCACCCGTTGGGGCGAATTTTCCAGCCAACCCGCCGCTGCATTCAATGGAACGATTTTCCGCCGAAAACCAAAGATGCCAGGTCGTGCGAGCTGGATTGCGGGTTACGAGCACCCGGCTGGATGTCTTTATCCACGAGTCGATAAATTCTCCGATGGCCAGTTCCCATCGGCCCGGGGCCGTAGTGACGCATGCGGAAAGACCTAGCAGATGATGTTGGCCGGGACGGTCCTGTGCACGTGACTGCATCGGATGCGTGCATATGGGCATTTGGCCGTTGCGACCCGTCGGACGGAGGCGTCTGGCAGATTCCCCGGGCGGCTGCAGGCGTCGGGTATTCAATCCGCGGGTGCGCCGTCGTAGATCAGAGCACGGTCCAATCCAAGCTGGATTCCCCGAGCATCAAGATCTCCGCTGATGTGCGGCTGACGGATCAGGGCGCCGACGCGGTCACGTGGGACATGGGCCGCAAGTGCCACCTCGGGTGCGACATCCTGAGGCTGCTGCTGACCGTGCTGTTCGCCCCCTGGCTTCCGGTAGCTCCACGGTGCGGGAGCTATGATCAAGTGCCACCCTCCGCTGGGGGAGCGGCAGTTGACGCCGAGGGGCGACATGGTGGAGGACCGTAGACCTGCGCGCGGGACACAGGGAACCGTGTGGGGCAGGGCGTTGCTCGTGGTGACGGCCGGGTTGGTTGCCGGCCTCGCGGTGTCCTTCCACTGGTTCGGCTGGACCTCGATACCGGGCAACGAGTGCGGTGACGGTTCACGCCCCTGCCCCGAGGGCACGGTTCCCACCATCCTGCTGGCGTTCCTCTGCACTTTCGCGGGCATGGGCCTGGTCACCTGGCGCGTCGCGGAACTGACCGAGGTCCGTCCCGGGAAAGCGCTGCCCGCCGTGCTGGTCGTGGTGGGCATGGTCCTCGCCCTCTGGCCGGGGTGGAGGATGTACGTGTGGATGCGCGGCCCCGTTCTCGACCGGGCCTGGGACGTGCCGGTCGACCGGCCGAGCACCGTCAAGGGTGTGGGCAACTGGGTCGTGAACGGAGCCGTCGTGCGCGCCCGCACCGATGGCCTGACCAGCTATGACCTCGCCGACGGACGGGAGCGCTGGAGCGTGGAGGCGCCCGTGCGGGGATCGGCGTGCGCGATGAGTGACACCGTCGTGGACGGCGTCGGGATCATCGCGTTCGGCCGCGAGGAGGAGCCGTGCGACACGGTATGGGGCATCGACACCGCCAGTGGCCGCAAGCTCTGGGAGCGGAAGATCACGGGCGTTGCCGGGACCGGACCCACCGACGGCAGGGTGGCCGCCGACAGCGGCGTCGCCGTCGCCCTGGAGCCGACCGCCGTGCGCGGCTTCGCGCTGCGCACCGGCGTTCCGGGCTGGAAACTGGATCTCGGCGAGGGCTGCTCGCCGGTCGTCGCATCGGCCGCGGCGGGCCGTACCCGTGTGGTCGTGCAATGCCTGCGGGGGGCGGACTCCGCGTTCGGCTCGCTGGAGTTGGTGTCGCTCGACACCGCACACGGCACGCAGGTACGTCGTACCAAACTGCCGGCGGAGAGTCGCTGGGAGACCGTCTTCGTCGTCTCCGGCCGCCCGTTCGTGCTCTGGCTCAAGGAGAAGGCCGAACGCGGCACCGATGCCGTGCTCGCCTTCGACGACCAGGACCGCCTGCGCGGATCGGTGAAGATCTCGGGGCGCGAGGAGGATCTGCACCTGACCGCGTTCCCTCAGCAGGGCTTCGACGCCCGGCCGTCGCTCCGGGCCGCGGTCGTCGGAGACGTGCTGGTGACGGCGGTGACGCAGCCGGGCGAGACCGATCCCGCCGCGGTGTCGGGCTACGCGCTCGAGGGCGGACGGCGTCTGTGGCACACCGGGGCGGGCGGAGCGGTCACGGCGCTCACCCGGGTGTCCGAGGATCGGCTGGTCATCCTCGCGGGGGCGCGGATCCGCTCCCTGGACCCGCGCACCGGACACCTCGCGGAAGGGCCACTGCTCCGGGAGGGGGCCGAGGATGTGGCGGGCGCACCGCAGTTGATCCCCGGCCGCGAAGACCGGTGGGTTCTCGTCAACCCCGATGGCACCGGTGCCACACCACCCCTGCTGGGGGTCCGCCCCTGACCGCGGTGGCCTGCGGCCGGCTGCGGTGACCGATGCGAGCGGATGGTGACGGTGGCTGTTGGAGGCGCGGGACCGCTACGCAGGATGCCCGCGCCGCCACACCTTGGCCGGCGCGCCAAGGATCGGCGCGGGAAGTGTGGCGGCGGGGCCCGGTCCAGGTGCGCCCGGAGGATCCGTGCGCTGTCAGGTGCTACCCGCAGGGCGGCGGTGCCGGGGCGGTGTACCGGCCTGGTGGGGCGTCAGGCGCAGGTGACGCGGAGAGCGGGATCGGCGGCGCACGTCAGGGTGGTGGTGCCGTTGTGGGGGTCGCTGGGGTAGGGGCTGGCAGCGGTGCGGGTGATGGTGAGGGGGTAGGGCGTGCCGGGGGTGAGCTGGCCGAGCGTGAAGGAGATGAGTGGGGTGATCTTGTCGGTGCCCGCGGCGATGGTGCCGGTGTCGCAGGTCAGCATTCGGTTCGTGGTGTTGACGGTGCAATTGGAGGGTGCGGTGGGGTTGGTGAAGACGGCGGGGTAGGTGAGCTGGTACGTGACGTTGGTGGCATCGCTCCCCCCGAGGTTGATCACGTCAGGTGTCACGGTGATGGTGCCGCCGCCCGCGGTTCCTGCCGAGGTGGTGAGGATGGGCAACGGGTTGGTGGCGGGAGCCGGCGCGGACAGCGCGGAGGCGGGGCCCTGTCCGCGGCTGGTGACGGCGGTGACCTGGACGCTGGCGTGGCCCGCTTCGATCTGCGGGATGCGGTCGGCGGGGATGGCCAGCGAGGTGGCGGTGCCGGGCGCGGTGCCCAGGACGGTTTCGGTGCCGGCTGGGTCCCCGGGGTTGTTGACGACGGTGACCAGGTACTCCTCGATCGGGCTGCCGCCGGTGGCGGGCGCGGTCCAGGTCACGGTGGAGCCGTCGGCGCTGATGGCCGGGGCGTGCGGGGCTGCGGGCAGGCTCGCTCCGTGGTGGAATGCGGCCTGGGTGGCGACGGACGGGCAGGTGGGTGTGCCGGCGGTGGTGGCGGTGATCAGGTCGGTGTAGTTGCTCCCGGGGTGGGCCGGCGGGGTGTAGAGGCCGGTCGCGCTGACCGTGCCGAGCGAGCCGGGGGCCATCGACCAGGTGACGGCTTGCGCGGGGTCGCAGGCGGCCGGCCAGGTGACGGTGTACTGCTTGGCCGCGGCGGCCAGGGACTTCGCGGCAGGGGCGGTGCTGGACAGGGACGGTAGGGGAAAAGCCCCGGCGCTCTGGTAGAGGGGGAAGGTGGTGTTGTATACGACGCCTCCGAAGGAGAACGTGGTCAGTTTGAAGTCCAGGAGGAAGAACACCGAGACTTTCAGTGGCGCGGTCACCTTCAGCCAGGGGTTCGCGGCGGTGTCCGCGGTCACCTCCAGGGAGGGCGTGACCTCGAGTTCCGGACCGGCGACGTCGTAGATGAGGATCTTGAGGGAGACGGGGAACGTGAAGGTGACCGTGGCCGCCGCGTTCAGGCTGTAGTCGAACGAGGTGACCGGGTCCTTGGTCAGGTCCGTCTTGTGGGTGGTGCCGCTGCTGTCGCGGTGGACCTTGCCGCCCATGGTCCGCTCGTAGGTGGCGTTGAAGGTGAATTTGATCGACCCGTCGATCGAGGTCTGCGTGTAGATCGTCAGCGAGGGGCAGAACGCGATCGCGTACACGATCAGGCAGCTCGCCGGCTTCAAGGTCAGCAGCGGCTCGCGCTGCGTCTCGTGCTTGTAGGCGATCCCCAGTTCGCCGTTGATGGACGCTTTCGCGGTCGCGGTGGCGGAGAAGTCGTAGGTGAAGGTCTTGGTGGAGTACCACGAGCCGCTGGGGTCGTCCTGGAAGCTGGCGTTGGCCTCCCAGTTGGTGGTCAGACTCAAGGCGGCGGTCAGCTTGGCGGTGATCGTGGCGTTGCCCAGGCGCTCTTTCATCTTGGGGTCGTCGTTGAGCTTCTGGGCCAGGTCGAGGGTGAAGGTCTTGTTCGCGACGGGGATCGCCGCCTGGGGCGCGACCGAGGCCTGGAAATGCGGGTTGAGCATCGTGATCTGGTAGCCCTCGGTTCCCGAGGTTGCCTGGTTGCCGTGGGCGGTGAAGTCCAGGGAGCGGAAGGCTTGCTGGAGGGCGGCCTGGCTGGTGGTGAGAGTGACCGTGCCCCCCGAGGAGCTGATCTTGTCCACGACGCGCAGCAGGCCGGAGTGGACCAGTGGGTTGGTGCTCTCGCCGACGGCAATGATGCTCTTCACCGCCAGGCCGCCGACCTGGGCGGGCGGGTTGGTGAACACCACCGTGCTGTCGGTGACGCGGCTGATGGTCGCAATGGACGCAGCCGACAAGAACACCGTCCCCGCGGCCGGCGTCGGGTGCGGAGCGGCAGTGACGGGGGTACTGGTGGCGCTGAGCTGCCCGTTGTGCTGGATACCGGTGACGGTGACCTTGTACTCGACGTCCGGGGTCAGGCCGGTCAGCGTGGTCCGGGTCGTGGTGGCCGGCACAGTGGCCACGACCGGCGGCTGGCCGGGAGCGACCGCGTCCACGGTGTAGTTGGTGATGCTGTGCCCGCCGTCATCGAGCGGTGCGTCCCAGCCCACCTGCAGGGCGGTCGGGTCGGGCTGGCTGCCGTCGGCGCCGACCGGCGGCGCTCCTGCGGAGACGTCCTGCGGGGCGCTGGAGGGGTAGGCCGGGCGCGGGGCGACCGTGCCGTTCGCGGTGGCTCCGACGGTCTGGCTGTCGGACTTGCCCGCGGGCGAGGTGCCGGCGGCGTTGGTCGCGGTGACGGACACGAAGTAGAACTTGCCGTTGACCAGCCCGGTGAGCGTGGTGTGCAGGGCGTGGCCGGCCACGCTCGCGGTCACGCTGGCACCGGGGCCGTTGGGCGTCGCGGTGACCGTGTACGACGTGACGGGGGAGCCGTTGGGGTGGGCCGGGTTCCACACCACGAGCATCTTCGTGTCCCGCCCCAGCATGGTCGCCAAGGTCGGGGCCAGCGGGGGCTTGGGGGTCTGCGGCCCGCCGAGGAACGGGACCGAGACGGCTGAGAGCACCCCGCCGGCGGTGGTCTGGGTGGCCTCGAACGCGTAGCTCACATCGTTGACCAGGCCCTGGACCGTGACCACGGGCGGATTGGCCGGGTCCGGAGCGAGCACCTTGCCGCTGGCGACCGGCGCGCCGGTCGGGTCACCGTTGTCGTCCAGCGCATAGGCGTGGACGTCGACGCGGGCGACCGCTTCCTGAGCGGTGTCGCCGGCCGTGACGGTCACGTGCACCGTGCCGGAGGCGAACGGCTGGACGGAGTCGATCAGCGGCGCCTGCAGGGCCTGCTGGGCCGGCGCCTGCGCGCTCGCCCGGGGAGGAGCGGCTAAGGCCACTCCTCCCGAACCGGCGCCTAACCCCAGAGCGACCACGACGGCCAGCGTCGCCCTACTGCTCCACGCTCGCCTGCTGCGAGCTCTCCGTGAAAGCCACATGAGCACACCCCTCCGCACGCGGGCACACAGAACCCCGCGTGCTCACGTAACGGATCGTTGACGATGGGCAGAAGTGATCGGAGCAGTTAGGAATGCTGGGCACCCCAACAGAACCGAACCCACCGCAGGGAAGGTAGCAAGCGGCTCGGTGGACCAGGCGGAAAGGCTCGAATATGCGTGCGGTATACGCTGCTCGCCGCTCAAACCACTGAAAATGGCGTAGGGGGGCCGAAATAGCCTGGATATCCGTTCTCGCAGTGGCAGGCCAATGCCCCCGGCTGGACGACGGAGGGAGGGCCGGGCGGCGTCCCGCGCCCACGCCAGCGCCACCGGGTGCCGGGTCACCCACGACGTGTTCG
Source organism: Streptomyces sp. NPDC006733 (assembly GCF_040636125.1). NCBI lineage: Bacteria > Bacillati > Actinomycetota > Actinomycetes > Kitasatosporales > Streptomycetaceae > Streptomyces > Streptomyces sp. NPDC006733. Next base: position 7,543 of record NZ_JBEYJD010000009.1, read on the forward strand.
CCGACGCCTGGCCGGGCCGGGAGACGGCCGGCGGCGAGGACGCCCCGATGGCCAAGGCGCTCGGCGACGCGCGCACGATCGTGGTCTCGCGCTCGGCGTTGACGTTCACCTGGCGCAACTCCGAGCAGGTGCAGGGCGACCTGCTCGAAGGCGTCACCGCACCGAAGCAGGAGAACGGCGGCCCGATCGGCAGGTCCGGGTCGATCTCGGTGGTGCGCGCTTTGCTGGCCGCCGGGCTCATCGACGAGCTGCACCTGTGCATCCCCCCGATCGCAGTCGGCCAGGGCCTGCGCCTGGTCGGAGCGAGCACCGAGCCCCCTAGCGGAGACTCCTGAGCAGCACCACGTTCACCCCCGGCGTGCAGCACACCCGTGGACGGCCCAGCCGGCCAGTGACCCACCGCCGCTGCGCTGCGGCCACGTCCCGCACCCCCCCGCAGGTCCAGATAACCAGGACGCCGGCCGGTGTTCGCCTCCACGAGCCACCGCTCGTGCCGACCACACGCCCGCCTGCACCGCAGCGCGCATCGCACCACCGCGCCCGGCTGTCCTGGTATGCCGGGGGCGGTCGTCGACGGTGAGTTGTGCGACCTCGGGCGGGTCCGCGTGGACAGGGCTTCGGCAGTCGGTGCGTGCGCGATCGATCCGCCTCGCCCCGCCCACGGATTCTCCGCCATGGGCACAAGGCTCCTCCGCTCGTGCGGTGGCCGGCAACGCGGATGCGTAGAGCCGCCGTGCGGGGCGGGGCGTCCGCTGGCTGTGAAGCGGCCGAGGCCGCCCCTTGCGGGGAAGCCTCGGCCTTTTCGCGCTGTCAGTCGTCAACCGGTCACTTGACGATGTCGCAGGTGCCGCCGTTCATGGTGAAGGGCTTCGGATCACTCACCTGGCCGCTCGAGGTGCCGTTGAAACCGAAGTTGACCGAAGCCCCCGGTGGGACGGAGCCGTTCCAGGCGGCTGGCTTTGCACGGACCTTCTGCCCGGCCTGGGTGATCTCCGCCTGCCAACGATCAGTGATCTTCTGGTTGTCGGTGAAGGACCACTGCAGCTCCCAGGGGGAGACCGCCGCGGTGCCAGTGTTCTTCAAGGTCACCTGGGTGGTGAAACCGCCGCCCCACCGGTAGGCGGTGTAAGTGACCTGGCAGGCTGCCTTGACGCCACTCCCATGGCTCCCGAGGTCGTCCACGTAGGAGGCGACCCAGGCCAAGGGCGCATTCCAGTTGATGGCGCTTTCGTTGGTCGAGTAGGACTGGATGTCATCGATGTAGCACATCGCCGGAGCACAGCCGGTCAGTTTGCTCTGCGCGGTCGGATCCTCCAACTGGCTGTCCGGGCCTCCTGCCAAAGTGCCCGCGGGCGGGCTGGGCAGATCGGCGTTGAGCTGATGTGCCCAGATGCGGCTGTGCTGGTTGTGCGAGTCCCGCTCGCCGAAACCGGTGACGTAGGACTGGTTCAGCGGGTTGCGGCCGAGGACGTAGTCCAGAGCGTGCAGAACCGCGTTCCGGTACTTGCTCTCACCAGTCAAGTCGTTGGCGACGCCCAGCACCACGGCGTTGTTGAGCACCTGGCTGTTGGAGCCCCACACATAGTGGTTGCCGGGTGGCGCGTAGGGCGCACCGTACAGCGCGCCCTGAGAGTCTGCGGCGTAGCGGTCCGCGGCGTGGGTCACCATTGTTCGCACGATGCCGAGTTGGTCGGCCGTCAGTCCGTTGGGCACAGCTGCCAGGTCCAGGGCGCCGAGTGCGGCGGTGGAGCCCCAGGAGAAACCGTCGGACGGGAAGACCGCGGCGGAATCGCCGTGCAGAGGGGAGGCCAGCACCGCCTGACGGTAGGTGTCGGCGCCGGTGGTGATGAACAGCTCGGCCGCGGCCCAGTAGAACTCGTCGGTGACGTTGCTGTCGCTGTACGCGCCGCCGCCGGTGGCGTCGTTGGGGTCGGCGTAGACGGCCGGATGGGCTTTCGCCGCGGTCCACGCCTTGGTGGACGTGGTCAGGCAGCGGTCGGCGAAGGCCGCGTCATAGGGCTTGAACAAGCGAGCGCACTGGGCGCCCGCGGCGGCCAGGTTGAGCGTGGCCGCGGTGGACGGCGGGTGCAGTTCGCGCAGTTGGCCGTCCTTTTCGGGTGCCTGCGGTAGGCCCGTCCACGCCTGGTCGTGCAGCTTGTGATGGGCCATGCCCGACAGTGGGTGGCCGTCGGGTACCTGCATCTCCATGAGGAAGTTGAGTTCCCAGCGGGCTTCGTCGAGGATGTCCGGCACGCCGTTGCCCCTCTCGGGCACCTTCAGCTTGCCGTCGCCCAGTGCCGCGCCGTCCGCGCCCGCGGCGGTCAGCGTCCGCTCGTAGGTGTTCATCAGCTCGGAGACCGAGATCCCGCCGTTGACCACGTACTTGCCCTGGTCGCCGGCGTCGTACCAACCGCCTGCGGCATCGAGGGTGTAGTCGCACACGCCCGGCTGGCACGGCACGTCGTTGTCCCCGGTGTTGGGGGCGAGGTTGAGGTGTCCGGCCGGGCGGGCGTACGAGGCGCCTGCCAGGGAGCCGTCGATGGCGATGCCACTGCGTTGGTGGTAGTAGTACGCGAGGGAGTCGGTCCGCAGTGAGGAGTAGACATCGTTGGCGATGGAGAACGGCTCGCTGACCTCGTCGCCGATGGTGACGGTGTAGCCGCTGCCGGGGGTGGTGTAGCTGCCGAAGTCGAACGTCTGGACGTTCTGGCCGGAGGTGGGGTCGGTGCCTCCGGGCTTGGTGGCCCCGGTGGCGACGGCGGTCCCGCCCGCGTTCTTCAGCGTCCAGGTCTGCGCGGTGGTGGTGTCGGTGACGAGCGTGCCGTTCTTCGGACCGTCGGGGAGATAGCCGACCTGGTTCACCCGGACCGGGGAACCGGTGTCGGGCGTGTAGACGGGCGGTTCGGCGCCGCCGCGCAACGAGATGTCGTCCAGACACAAGGTGAACGCTTTGGATCCGCCGCCGACCTGGAAGGCGAGTTGGGCGGCGGTGTTGCTCGCTTGGGCGGTGAAGGTGTGGTGGATCGGCACCCCGGCGGCATCGATCTGGTCATGCTCCGACAGCTCGGCGGTGTACGGGTCGACCGCCATCTGCACATTAGTGGTGATGGTGACCGGCACGGAGGCGGTTGCGGTGAAGCTGAGCGTGTAGCTCTCACCGGCTATGAGGGGCAGATCGCTCTGCCCGACGATGGCGTCCCACGGGTTCGTCGTGTCCCCGGGGATGTCGGCGCAGAGCCGACCGTCCACCACGGTGGCCGGGTTGTTCGCTGTCCACCACCACGGCGCGCTGCTGCCGTTGGTGAAGTCGCCGTTGACGATCTGCTCCGGCGGATCGTTGTCGGCGGTCGGTGCGGCTCGGGCCGGGGCGACGAGGGCGGCGCCGATGAGGCCGGCCGTGGCCAGCGTCCCCAGGATGCGAGTCCGGAAACGTCGGCGTTCCCCGGGGGACCTCAGGGGGCGGGAGCGGGGCGGGGGCGGGATCACAGATCGTTCCTTCCGGCGTGAGGCGTGGCAAGGTCGACATGGGAGCGCTCCCACGAATGGTGGGTGGTGCCGGAGTCGCCGTCAAGACGTCGGACCGGGTTTGCGACGTCGATGCGGGCATCGCAGGGTGCGGCGTACCGCGGGCGAGGCGGTAACGTGCGTCCCCGCTTCCGGAACCCGGGACCGGTCAGACGCGGGATCCCGGGTGGAAGCGCGCCGCACCCACCGCGGCGGCACTGCTGACGCAGTGAAGCACCTCCTTCCCATCCATCGGGCAGGGGTGCTTCCGCGTGTCTGCCACCGCGCAGCACCGGCCGCTCCGGGGTGGCCGCCCTCGGCGTGGTGATGGCGCCGCCCGCGGCCGCCGCCGGTGTCAGAGCAGATCAAAGAGCCCCGCAGGGACCTCGTCATGCGCCGCTGGCGTGAGGTCAAGCCGCGACGGCAGCCGCAGGTGAGAGCCAAGGACCACCACGAGGCGGCCCACCACCGGCGGGCGGGGCAATCGACACGCACGCCTCGGGTACGGCGCGGCCTCGGACATCACGACCGCTGAGGTCCGCAACCGCCACCTCCGCGCGGCCCTGCCCCCAACGCCACGCGGCCCGCCTGTTCGGCGCTCAGCGGCAAGGCACCACCGAGGACCAGGTGCGCGAGCCCACCGCCCAAACCCTCGCGGAGGGGTACTTCCCACACGGCGGCCACCGTGTCGGCTCCCTGCAAGACGTCCGGATCAACGGCGCCGTGCACCGGGAGTCCGAGCTGACGAGGCCGACTGCTGAGGCACGCGGAAGCGGCCGGGTGTTCCCCGGCTTCTTCCGCACTGCGACGATTGAGCCGAAGCACGACAGTTCGTTGTCAGCCAGCACCAACCGAAGCGTGGTGCCGAGACCGGTGCACACGAGGCTGTCGATATTCTCGTCGTGCAGGGTGCGCTGGCATGGGGGAGGCCGAATGACGAGGATGCGGATGATCGCCGCCGGAGGCGCCGCGGTAACAGTGGTGCTTGGCGTGGTGGTCGCGCTGCTGATGGGGCAGTTGGATGCCGGTTGGGGCTGGTGGGTCGCGTTCGGGGCGGCCGTGATCCTGTCGGCGGCTGTGGCCGGGTGGCTGGCATTGCGTCAGCAGCCGGCGCTGCCCGGGGTGGGCGGCGTGCGGGCGCAGCGGGACATCAAGAACCCGGTGTCCACGAACATCACCGGCCTGCCGGCCGACCCCGACATCGCCGGGGGAGCGGGCGCGGTCGAGGCGGGCCGGGACATCGATGGGGAGGTCACCACCCGGGTGGACTTCGCGCCGCCGGCCGAGGACCGGGATCGGTGAGGGGCGAGCTCGGCCCCGGCGCGGTCGGCGCGGGCCGGGACATCAAGGGCAGGGTGTCGACGCAGGTGGTGGGGCTGCCCCCTGACGCGGTGGCAGGCGCGGGAGCCGTGACCGCCGGGCGGGACATCAACGCGCCGGTGACGGTCTCGATCGGGGTGGGGGCGTTCGAACGGGTGACGGACGCGATCGTCGACCCGGCGCCGCTGCTGAACGACCTCGATCTGGACCACTTCACCGGTCGCGGCTGGCTCATCGAACGGATCGATGGCGCGATCTCGCAGCGGGACAGGGGATATGTGCTCATCGTGTCCGAGGCGGGGATCGGCAAGACCAGCCTCAGCGCGCAGCTGGTGCGGACCAGGGGTTGGCCTCACCACTTCAGCGCCTTCGTCGGCGGCGGGAACCCGGAGACCGCCCGCAAGAGCCTCGCCGCGCAGCTCGTGCACCGCTGGCATCTCGAGGACAGACTGTGCCCCGGCGGGCTGCTGCCCGACGGAGCGGAGCGCCCGCAATGGTTGGTGAAGGTTCTACAGGCGGCTGCGGCCGAACGGGACCGTGTGGCGCCGGCGACGCCGCTGGTGCTGCTGGTCGACGGTCTCGACGAGGCCGAACCGCCGACCCGCGGGTACGACACGGGCATTCCGCTGGGTCTGCCCCGACCCCAGCACCTGCCGCACGGGGTGCACATCGTGGCGACCAGCAGGTTCGGGGTGAACCTGTCGACCCTCCGGACGCAGACCGACGTCCTTGAGATCCATGTGGACGGCCCGGAGAACCGGAGCGACCTGCTGGCGTACCTCCGCAGGCGGGTCGGTGAGTCCGACACCGGGCTGTACGAAGCCCTCCGCGCCCATGAAATGCCACCCGACCGGTTCGTGGACTCGCTCGCCGAACGCTGCGCCGGGGTGTGGATCTATGCGCGATACGTGCTCGACGAGATCGCCCAGGGCACCCGGTCGCCGGACGAGGTCAGCCGGCTGCCCGACGGGCTCGCCGGATACTACGAGGAACAGATCGGCCGGTGGCGGGAGACTGCCGACTGGGACGGCGTCGGCGAGCCGCTACTCGCGACGCTGGCCGCCGCACAGGGGCCCGCCGATCCGGACGTCCTCGCCGACATCGCCGGAGTCGACCCCCGACCCGCGCGCCGCTGGCTCGATCGGGCGTTCCGGCCCTTCTTGAGCCGGGAGGACGACCGCTACTCCATTCGCCACCAGAGCCTGCGGGACCTGTTCGAGACCGGGTCCGACGACGAGCTGGACGCCGGCCTGCGGCAGGAGCTGAACGAGGCTCTTCACAGGGCACACGGCCGCTTTGTCGACACGCAGATGATGGCCCACGACGACTGGTCCGCCGTCGGCGACTACGGTCGGCTCTGGCTTCCCCGGCACGCGTCCGCGTGCGGGCGGCTGGACGAACTCGTCGGGATTCCGGGGTTTCTGCTGACGGTCGTTCCACCGGCACTGCTGCGCCACCGTCGGGACCTCACCACCGCGACCGGCCGCCGGGCGCTCGGCGCCTACGAGCTGGCGCTGCACGACTGGCGACAGGAACCGAGCGCGGAACGTCGGCGGTGGTGGCTGCACGTCCACGCACGCCGGAACCGCAGCGCCGAGCTGGCCGAGGCCTGCGCCGTCGGACAGCCATGGCGGTGGCGGCTGCGCGCCGCGTGGTGGTCAGGCGTCCCGCACCGCGTCGTCACCACGGACTACCCGCACGACGCGTGCGCCGTGCCGATGGGTGGTCGAACCCTGCTCGGGACCGGTCGCATCGACGGTTCGGTGTCGCTGTGGGACCCGGACTCCGGTGACCTGCTCGCCGTCCTCACCGGCAGGAATGACGCGGCGGACGCGCACCTCCCGCCGTGGCAGAGCGCCTCGCGCTGGGTCAACACCATGGGCGCACTGCCCGTCGCCGACGGCCGCACCCTCGTCGCCGCCGGCCGTGAGGACGGCTCCGTGCCGGTGTGGGACCCGGTCGCCGGCGAACAGGTCGCGGACCTGGCGAGCCCCGATGCGGCCGTCACCTCCGTGTGCGCGATCCCTGACGTCGACGGTCGCACCGTACTGGCCACCCGGGACAAGCAACGGGTGCGACTGTGGGATCCGGACACCTGGAGCAGAATCGGTGAATGGTCGTGCCACGACGTGCTGCACAGCACCATGTGCGCGGTGCCCGGAGTCGACGGCAAGACGCTGTTGGCCGTGGTCCAGTCCGGCCGGATCCAGCTGTTGGATCCCGCCACCGGACAGTCGGCCGGCCCCTTGGGAACCGACTACGTCGCGACGATGTGCGCGGTGTCCGACGCGGACGGCCGCACACTGCTCGCCACCAGTGGCGGCCGCGACGGTCAGATCGTGTTGCGCGACCCGGTTTCCGGACAACCGGTCGGCGCCCCGCTGAGCGGGCAGCTCGACGAGGTGACCGCGATGTGCGCGGTGCCCGGCGCCGATGGCCGCGCGCTGCTCGCCGCCGGCGGCCGCAACGGGACGATCCAGGTGTGGGATCCGGCAGCCGGCGCACCCGTCACACCGCCGCTGACGGGACATATCGGCGACGTGAAGTCCTTGTGCACCATCCCCTCCGACGACGGCGGAGCCCGGCTCGCGAGCGTCGAGCACGGCGGCCTCAGCGACCACGGAGCGGTACGGCTGTGGGACCTGACGGACGAGGTCGGGCTCGGCACGGGGCTCGACGGACACAGCGGCTGGATCAGAACCCTGTGCTCGGTGCCCGCGGTCGGCGGCCGGACGTTGGTTGCCAGCGGCGCTCATGACGCCTCGATCCGGTTGTGGGACCCCGCATCCGGCGACCTCGTGCACGCCTGGCTCGACATTCCCCGCGCAGACGGACGTCGCGACGACTCTTCTCGCCAGAGCAACTGGACCATGGGCGTGTGCGCGATCGAGGACATCGACCCCCGCACCGTGCTGTTCAGCGTGCACGAGGACGACCACCTGAGGCGCTGGGACCCGGCCACCGGTGACCAGATCGGCACCGCCACCCCGAACCGCCGGCACAGTGCAACGGTGATGTGCGTCGTGCCCGATGCGGACGGCCGCCCGGCACTCGCCACCTCCAGCTACCGCACGCTGCTGCAACTGTGGGACCCAGCCACCGGGCAACCCCTGGGCGAACCGTTCGAGAGCGCCGGATCGACCGAGCGCCCCACCGTATGCTCCGTGCCCGAAGTCGACGGTCACACGCTCATCGCCGTGGTCTCCGACAAAGCGACCGTGCAACTGTATGACCCGCGCACGCGCCAGCAAGTCGGGACAGACATGAAGCCCGCCAGCGCCTTCGACTTCAATTGGGTCGAGGCGTTGTGCGCCGTGCCTGGCCCCGACGGCCGCACTCTGCTTGCCACAGGCGGCCGCGACGGACTCGTGTGGCTGTGGGACCCCACCACCTGCGAACCCGTTGCCGAGCCACTGCACGCCCACAACTGGGTGACGGGCATGTGTGTCCTGCCTGCTGCCGACGGAGCCCAACTGGTCACCATTGGTCGTGACGGCCTGCTACGCCTGTGGAACCCGACCACCCTCAAGCCGATCGGCGCGCCTCTCAGTGGCCACACCGACAGTTGGCTGAGCGCGGTGTGCACCGTACCGGATGTTGACGGGCACACACTGCTCGCCACAGGCGGCCGCGACCGTACGCTCCTGCTGTGGGAGCCGGTCGAACCCTCCTAGTGGCACCGTGTGTGGGGTGATGACGGTTTGGTCAGAGGCTGGGCCTCGTCGCTTGTAGTGGCTGCCACGTGTTCGGCGCTGAGCTCGTCGTCGCCGGTGGGACCACTGCAGGACCTGGGCGAGGGACGGGAGGAGACGGGCGGCGACGTGGGCGGTCAGGCGGCGGATCTCGGGCAGACTCGGTGGGACAAGATGATGGTCAGCGGATCGTGAGCCCTTTCTGTGAGCTCCTCGCGCACGGACCGTTGCCAGGTCGGCCTAGGCGACCGGGGCCAGCGTGATGTGCCGATCCCCGGCGCGGTACTTGCGCCCGGGTAGTGGTCCAGGCCGGCTCCGTTCTGCGTGCCCTGGACGCCTTCCTCCATCGTCCACCAGCGGCCGGGTCTCGGTGGCATGAGCCAGGAACCTGCCGACCTGACCGCTCTCGCTGTGGCCCGCCGTGCCGGTGTACGGGCGCTGCACACCTGCCGAGCGGACATGCCGTGGCCCGCCGACGCCGCTGCCACGGCACCGACCCGGGCCACACTCGTCACTGCGTGGAGCGGTCCTTCACGACGAAGCCGCCATGGCCTTCGCGTGCGCGGCGAGGATCACCGTAGTGGTGCGGGACGGATTGGTGGGATCGGCGTTCCAGGTGATGTGGTAGCCGGTGTAGTCCGGGTAGAACGAGCCGTCGTCGACGCGTGAGGTGAGGATCCAGAACTGGTCGCCGGCGCAGCCGGAGTACGGGTAGTCGCTGTTCGCCGGGTCAGTGCGGCAGGTCGCACGGATGCCGGTCCGGGCACGCCGCACTACGGCGACGGGCCCGGGCCGGTCGTGACGCGTGAGCGGACGTCATCCGATGCCGCAGGCCGTCCCGTTCAGGATGAATGCGGTCGGGACGCCGTTGGTGCCGACGGACGAAGAGCCGTTGAAGCCGAAGCTCACGCTGCCGCCGGCCGGGATGGTACGGGTCCATTCCGCGTTCACGGCATGCACGTTCTTTCCGCTCTGGGTGCCGATGGCGTTCCAGACGGAATTGAGTCGTTGGTCGCCTCGGAAGGCAAAGTCCAGCGCCCAGCCGTTGATGGCGGCAGTGCCCGTATTGCGGATGGTGACGTCACCGTTGAAGGTGCTTCCCCAGTCGCTGAGGCGGTAATTGACGGAGCAAGTGCCGGTGCTGCTGACCGGTGTTGTGGTGACGGCAACGGTGGCCGAGCGCGGTGAGCGGTTTCCGGCGGCGTCGCGGGCGTACACCGCGAAGTCATAGCGGGTGGCTGCCTGCAGCCCGGTCACGGTGGCGCTGGTGCCCGCCACGGTGGCGACCACGCTCTCCCCAGTGGTGCTCACGCGCACAACGTCGTATGCGGTGACGGCCGTGTTGTCGGTGGCGGCACTCCAGGTGAGCCTGGCGCCGCTCGAGGTGACGTTGTCGGCGGCAGGGGTTCCGGGAGCCGTGGGGGGCTGGGTGTCGGTGCCGCCGGTGGTGAAGACGCTGGCTTCGTGCGAGGTGGCGCGGATGCCGTCGGTGCCCTCGATCAGACGCTGCCCCCAGGGGGTGAGCTGGGTCGGGTCGAAGCCGGTGGTCAGGTCGAGGTATTCGACGCCACCGCTGTTGCCGCTCCAGGACCAACCCAGGTAGCCCAGGCCGAGCTGTCGGGTGCTGGACATGATGGCGTCCTCGTCGGGGTCGCCATCGGAGTGCTTGTTGCCGAACTCCCCGACGATGATGGGCAACTTGGCCTGGACGAAGTAATTCAGGTAATCGCTGACCTTCGCTGCGGTGTTGTAGACGCCGTACATGTGGACGGAGAAGACCGTGTTGCGCTGCGGATCACTTGCGAAGACGGCGGCGGCATTGTCGCGCATGGTGAAGGTGTGATCCTGCCCCCAGTTCGGCGCGTCGGCCAGCAAGGTGTGGGTGAAGCCGGCCGCGCGCAGCCGCTGGATGGCGGACTTGGTGTCAGCGGTCCAGGCCGTGTAGCCGCTGTTGCCGTGAGGCTCGTTCCCCAGATTGACAATGACGTACTTTTCCTGCCCTTTGAGAGCACTTTGGATGCTGATCCAGTAGTCCGCGGCCCGGTCGAGCGAGACGGCGGCACTCTGTTCGCCATAGCCCGTGGTGTCATGGGCTTCCAGGACGCAGATCAGGCGGTTGCTCCGGCACTGGGCGACGATGTTCGCGACCTCGGCGGTGTCGTTCTTGGTCCACTGGTCACCGGTGCTCAGCACCACGCGCACCGAGTTGGCACCGGTGGCCTTGATGTCCTGCAGTGCTCTGGTGGTCCTGGTGGGATACCAGGTGTGGGCGTGGTTGATGCCCCGCAGGACGAAGTCCTGATTGTTGGCGTCCTGCAGACGGCCGTTCTGCACATGAAAGCCCGGCGTGTCCGCCTGGGCGGGCTGTGTCGCCACGAGCATCGAGGTGACGACGGCGGCGAGGCCGACCATCACACGTGCGCATCTGCTGTTCATCCCTTGCTCCACATTCGGTCGGGTGACGCCGGAGTGGCCCGGCGATAGTGGGTTCGGACGTGCTAAGGGTGTGGCGGGCTCGCTTATGTGCCGGGCCCGCGACGCCCGGTGGCCGTCAGTCATCGGCCAGGCGGTTCTTCAAGCCGTGGCCGTGGCCAGGGCGGCAGCCCGACTCGTGGGAGTGAGAGCCGTGGCTGCGACTGGGGCAGCGCCCGCGTCGGCGCGGGCCGACGCGGTCATTCGGTGGAGGAGTGCGCCGACGGTGGCGGGGGCGGCGGCGGGCATTACCGCGGCGCGGTGGCGCCCGGGTTTGCGAAAGGGCATGGCGATTGCTTTCGGGTGAGGTGCTGATATACCGGTGTGCGCTGGAATGCGAGCAGGCCGCACGGACGCGTCACTTCGCCTGTATGCCGAAATCAGCCGGCTGCAGCGATTCGCCATCGAGGCGAACTGCCCACGGTGGATGCCGTGTCGAGCAACGGTCGTCCTTGGCGGCTGTGGTGTCTGGGTGATCGAAGCACCGGTCGGCGCTTCCGGTCAACGGGTGCGCAAACTAAACCTGAAGCAAAACCGGTTAAGCTGCGGGAGATCTGCCGGACTCACTGTGTGCGAATGTGCTTCCGATGGTATTGACAACGCGTTGGCTCACGCTTAGTTTCTTGCTCGCACACGGCGGACGAAGCTCGACGCAACTAAGGGCCGAACGTCTGGCTGGGGAGGAGAGAAAGGAAGCAGCGCGGTTCTTGATCCGCGTTACAAACTGGTTTACCTGCGCCGAGTGCCCGCAGCGGCCGACTACGGGTCGGTTCCCGCACCTCGTCGGGCACCATGTGCGTCGCTGTCGCACCCCGCTGCAACCTCGCTCAGCACTTGGCCCGGTGACGAGGCCACGCACCAGGTATCGCTGGAACAGCAGGAGGCCGGTGAGCACAAGCGCGCTCAGCACCAGGGAGGCAGCCATCACCTGGTGCGGCGTCACCTTGGGGCGCGATGACTCGACTCCGTCTCAAGTCGGCCTGAACCACACTTGCGTCGGCCACCGGTCCGGGCTGCGACGCCCTGCCGCAAACTCAACTGCACGGGCGTACCTCTGTGACGGCCGTGGTACTGCCCCGCTCGATCAGTGTCGGCCCAGCGACGCGCAAGTGCCGCACCGGGAGCCCGGCGACGACCTCGCACAGTTGGTGCGCTGCCTTCGCGCCGTAATCGGCGATATCGCGCCGTAGCGCGGTCAGCCCAGGGCGCACCAGTTCGCAGATGGGGGAATCCTCCCACGCGAGCAGGGAGACCTCGGCCGGCACTGCGATGCCGCGCTGCTGAATGGCGCTGAGAGCGGAAACCCCCATGATGTCGTTGTCGAAGAGGATGGCGGTCGGCCGGTCTGGCCCGTCCAGCAGCGCGAGGGCCGCCTCTGCGCCCATGCTGATGCTGTAGTCGGCCTCCACGGTGGTCACCCGCAAGCCCAGTTCCTTGGTGAGGGACTCGACGGCGGCGGTCCGCAGCTGGGTGTGCCACATGCTCACCGGGCCGCTGACCCGGGCGATACGACGGTGACCCAGGGCGGCCAGGTGCTCGACTGCCAGGAGTACCCCGTCATTCTCGTCATTCCAGACGGCCGGGAGCCGACCGGCGGCGACCGGCGGGCCGATCACCACAGCGGGCAACTGGAGTTCCTCCACCGCTGCGACCCGGGGGTCGTCGACTTGCACGTCCATGAGGAGGACGCCGTCGACCCGGCGGCTGGCCCACCAGTCGCGGTAGACGGTGACCTGCGCCTCGGTGCCCTCGGCGAGCGTGAACAGCAGCGCGATGCCTTTGGCGGACAGCTCTTTCTGGACGCCGGAAATGAGCTGCATGAAGAACGGCTCCATGCCCAGGGAGCGAGCCTGACGGTCCATCACCAGACCGAAGGCGCTGGCCCGTCCGTCGGACAGGGCTCGGGCGGCGCTGTTGGGCTGCCAGCCGATCTCCTCGGCGATGGCCACGATACGGCGGCGGGTCGCCTCGGACACGCCGGGCTTTCCGTTGAGGGCGAAGGACACGGCGGCCTTCGTTACTCCCGCACGATGCGCGATGTCCGCCATCGTCGGACTCTTCACAGCAACTGCCTCTCGGTGAGAGTGCCGGACGGTGAACAACGGGGCCTCAGCGTGCTGCACCGCCACACCCTCAGCCGGTTCAGCAGCTTCCTTCCACAGTGCCGGTGGCCTGTTTCCCTTCAGGCGCGAAGAGCCACGGCTCCTGCGGTCTGCTGAGACGCTGTGCTGTGCGGGGCCCGGGGCTCCGGGGCGCAGACCGACCGCTCGGGTCGGCGCTTGCCACGAAGGCGGTGCCACGACCCTGTCTGCTGTACGAGCATGACATCACTGCACCGGTTTAGCGTCAAGACAGAGGTCTGGCTTCCCTGCATCATTTCCAGCGCTTCGAGTCGACGCGCAGAGCGGTTGGGGGTGACCACGGGCATGGCGAACGGCTCCAGGGCCGCACCTCCCACGGTGCCAGCTCGTTCTCTCGCAGCCGGCGGCATCCACCGCGCGAACGCAGTCGGTGATCAGCCGCCCGCAGTAGTGGTTGCGGGGGCCCTCGATTCGGCGGGTCATGAAGCCCTCGACCCACTGCGTGCCGCCGCCGGAGCTGTGGCCGGGGTTCTGGTGGCCCTGACCGCGACTGTCGACCACGAAGTGGGCGTAGCCGGCCGCTGACAGCAGCAGCTGGTGAGGGCGCCGCGGCCGCCGCTGTAGCTCTGGCAGCGCATCAGGACCGGCAGCGGTCCCTCGGCGTCGCGCGGCAGGATCAACCAGTCGGCCACCGGCTCGCCGTTCCGGCCGGGTAGCGCACGTCATACACGTCGACCAGGGGCAGCAGGGTGTTGTACGCGGGAGTCCGTGCGGGGGCGTAGCTGTGGGCGCGGACCCTGGGCCAGGGTGGCGGCCCAGAAATCGTCGAAGTCGGCCGAGGCGACCACCTTGGGGGAGTAGACGACGGGTTCGGAGTGCGGCAGGTCGGTCAGCGGCACGGTGGGAGTTCTTTCCTCAAGGTGCGAGTCGCTCGCTCGGGTCGGTGGAGCGAAGGCGCGTGCCGCCCGCGTGCGCCGGCGGCGTCCACCATGGGGGTGGTCCGGTCGGGTCAGGCGCCGCGTAGGTCGAGCACATGTGCGCCGTAGACCGGCAGCTCGACACGGCCGGCGGGGTTTGCGTCGAGGTCGTTCAGGACGCCGGATTTCACCACCGGGGTCACGGTCAGCTCCGCGTGCGCCTGGCTGACCAGCCACACGAGACCCGGCCGTCCTCGTGCTCCAGGTGGTCCTCCACGACCCTGGTGGCCGGCGGTGGGCAGGCCGTCGCTCTCACGGGCCACGGCGGGTGCCGCCCGACGATCCAGGACCGCCCGGTGGCGCAGCAGCCGGAGCCACCGTCCTCGGGCCGGGCGAACGGGTGGGCCGTGTCGAGGTAGGAGGAGAGCAGCACGGCGGTACGGTGTCGACGCGGCGAGGTGCGGGAAGTCGAACCTCCTCGAACGCCTTGCGGGACCTGAACCGAATTCCGTAAGGAGGCGACCCTGGCTCGCGAAGGCACCGACAACGGTCGGTAGAGCAGCTCGCCTGGGTTCAGCGATCGTGACGGCTCCGGCGGCGCGCGGCGAGAATGCCGACTCCACCGACAAGCAAGAGCGCGCCGGCGATCGCCGCGGGCGCTAACGGGGAGGCCCCAGACGCGGCCAGCTCTTGGTCCCTATCACTCTGCGGCACCGTGCTCGGCGCCACCGTCGGCCTCGGAGACGGCTTAAGCGTCGGCTTGGTTGTATGGGTCGGGACGGGGGCCGCGGTTGGGGCCGTCGATCCTTTGACGACCTTGAATTTAACATCCGTGTCCCCACCAAAGTTAACGCACCCGTTCTCACGCGTCGGGTCGGGGTTAGCAGGGGAACTACCCTGCGCGACCGCTAGATAGGTGCCGACCGGGGTTGTTCTACCGGCCGCGATACGGAGGTTGAACGTCACCTGCTGGCCTTTTTCAAGTCCAAAGGGAGGAAGTTTGATCTCCGGTTGAGTGCCGATATTCTCGAGCACCCAACCTGTCGACGTCTGACGCTCCACGGTCAAGCCGACGACTTCCCATCCCCCTCCCTCGGCATCGATGTAGAACGCGTGCTGAAAGCTGTCTACCCGGGGCCCGGAAGGGTTGGCATAGGTGATTTCGAAGTCCTGTGGGGCGCCCTCGGCGTGCAGCTTGGCCTGTGAGAGGCCGGCGATCGCGACCTTCAGGTAAACGCTTCGCTCGCCGCCGCTGCAGGGCAGGTCCTGACCAAAGGCCACGGTTGCCGTGAAGGCGGGGCCGAGCAGCGCGCCGCCGCCGCACACCGCTAAGCCAACCGCTGCCAGGGAGCGAGAAATCCGCTTCATTGCCAGCCCCAGTTCCTGTCGAGAGGCAGAAGATGCTCCAACGGTGCGACCTTAGATGCAGGCAGAGAATGCTGAAAGGGGTTGGGAGTCCCAGAAATTGGCGAGTAGTCGTCATCGGATCCGTACAACCAAACCCTGCATCCGCAGCGACTACGCCGAAGCCGACGGCAAATCGTCACCACTCCCATCTACGAGGAGTCACCCTTGACGGTGTCAGGATGCAGCGGAACGCCCGACAGGGGATGCGGCTCCGTACGAGGCGAACACGAAGCCGGTCACGGTGCGAAGGTCCGTGACGGCGGCGCCGTACGGCAGACCGGAATCAATGCCCAGTGGTGCGGACCGCGCAGTACGAGGGCAGCCAGGGGAGCACGTTCGGGGCGGGCAGCAGGGTACAGCCAGCAGGGGCGGAGCGGCTGCGCCTCCATCGCCTGGCGACGGCCGCCGGAACCTGGCCGTCCCTGGCGGTTGGCGAGCGATCGTGGCTGCGCCGGCTGAGGGGTGATGCGTCAGCGGGTGGGCGACGCATCGATCGGGGCGGCGGCCACTCTCACCGGCGGTATGCAGATCCCCTGGGACAGCCGGGGCGCGGCGCGTGACGGTGTTGGCTCGCACGTCCGCCGCATACGTCGGGCAGGACGCCATGGCGTTCCCCACGCCGTCCGCGTCCTCGACGTCGCGCGGCGAGCGCGGGGTCGGACTGCGGGCTGATATCCCTCCCGCGGTGCGGGACCGATGACATGCAGGCGGGCCGGCTCACCGCGTCGGTCACCAGGGGGTTCCAGGCCAGGTGGAGCGTGCCGTCGCCTGCGAACTTCCGCGGGTTGCCGTCCAACTGGATGTCGCCGGCCTCCGCTCGCCAGGGTGATAAGTCGGGTGAGCCCGTGGTGCAGGCCGGTTGTGCCGGCCTGCGCGACATCTTCCACTCAGGAGCACTTGTGTTCAGCTGTTCGAGCTTCCCACCTTGAGGGGCCCGGTCGATGCTTTGCATGCAAGGAAAGCGGCGCAGTTGTGCGTGCCACATCCGCCGCCGCCCCATCCGCGGCAACGCCGTTGTTCTGTGGACGCACGACCTGACAGAACGACGCGCATACGGTAGCCGAGTCCATCGACCCACTCGACGCGATGGAACTGCTCTACAGCCCGTCCTGCAGGGCCGCGTGGGTCACTTCAAGCTGAACGCCCCGAGCGACTCGCGGATGGAGATCAAGAACAACCGGTGAGTGAAGTACACGACGACCGGCGGCGGCAGGTTCTTCAGCGTAGGCCCTCCCGACTTGGGTGAGGGAGGGAGTGTTTACCGGAACCAGCGGAAGAAGGAGTCAGAAGATGCGGAAGCAACTCAAGTTCGTACCGGTAGTAGCGGCTCTAACGCTGTTGGGAGGCGGCGTTATGGCAGGGTCGGCCGCAGCATCGGACACCATCAGCGCCGCGCGGGCCTGCACGGTCGATGCGCCGCGCTTCACGAGCTACCCCGGTACGGGTTCCAATGATCCCGCGTACTGGCCCGCCCGCGGCTCCTACGCGACTACGACCAGCCGGTGTAACGACATCAACCTGAAGCTGGATGGGGCGGGGGTGCGCTCGGTGCGGACGTGCTTCAAGGCGGGGTCCAGCTGGAACTGCGGCGGGTGGCATATTCTGGCCGAAGGTCGCTGGGGTCTGGCCGCCACCGATGTCCTGGACGGAACCCAATTCTTCTTGCAGTTCCTCGGAACATCCCGCGCCGCAGGCCAGATCGACTACTGACGGCACCGAACCGCCCCGCTGCCCCACACCTGTCTGGCTGACGGTCGGGGCAGCGTTGTGCCTCTCTAGTGGAGCTCTGGAACCGATGCGGCAAGAGGTGGCGGCATGGCCCTTCGTCCCCGGGGGGGAAGACTTTACGAAGCTCCAGGATGCGAGAGCGGTAACCGGATTGTGGTGAACCATACCGAGAGGGCGCCGTAAGGCGTGCCAGGGGGAATCGGAAAGGCGAACACAAGCGCATCACTGCTGGCATGTCGCCAGTGAACCAGGCGACATCAAAGTTGAATCCTGCCCATCTCTCCCGGAGCGAGTTTGGCGGGAGTCCGTCCCCGGCTGGGGGGCGTCCGGCTCGAAGGTGATGCGAGCCCGATCTGCTGCTCCTGCATGGAACATGGGGTGGCACGCTTCGACACCGCACGACGGCGGCATGCGCTCCTTCAAGAGATCTCGTCCGGTGGGTGCGCTCCTCCCCATCCACGCGGGGTCGGCTCACCTTCAACGGCTATGTGGCCGACCTACGTCACTGCACCTTGCCCACGGGGAATTCCGCCGTGGGCAAGGTGCCTGGCAGCCGCAAGCTCCCGCATCAGCGAGCGCGGCCTGCGCTACTCGGGGATGTCGATGATGCTGGTGCTGGTCGTTGCGTAGGCGACGCCGTTCTTGGTTGCCTGGTGGGTGCAGTTCACTCTGATCGTGCGGTAACTGCTGTAGCCGTAGACGAAGTTCGATGCGAAGTGCACGTCGACGAGCGCTCCGCCGTTCTCCGAGTCGTAGTCGGTTGTATACCCGCCCAGGGCGTCGTACGCGGAACAGCGGACGTTGATGTAGTCCGCGTCGACGCGGTTGTTGTTGGCGTCGGCGAGCCGGGAGTAGCCGCGGATCTTTACGCGACGGCCCTGCCCGCTGGTCTCATACCCCTCGTTCTGGATGACGCCCTGCAGGACGTACGTTGCCGGCGTGCCGCCACCGCCACCACCGGTTCCGCCGGAGTCGCCGCCCCCGCAGTCGCTGTCGACGGGGCAGGGCGGGTTCACGGTCGCATGAGCAGGGGCAGCCACCAGCCCCGCGCCCACGAGACCTGCCGCCAGGGCTAATCCTGCCAACGTGCGTCGTGCCATGTGGAACTCCTGTCCAGCGGTACGGAAGCGGGCGGCCTGCGGTGTGCAGGCCACCGGCCAAAATACGGGAGCGCGGCCGAGGCGGGAGGCATTCGCACGGAAACGTGTGCGACCTGTTCGGGCGTCGGGGCGCTCCGGACCCCGCCGTTGTGCGGAGGCCGCCAAGACTCCGGCCCTCGGGAACAGGCCCAGTCCGCATCCGCAGCCGGGTTGCGGGTCCGCAACCCGGCTGCGGATGCGGCTGGCTCTGGAGCGGCATGGGTCCAGGTCCGCTACGTCGCGGGCGGTATCGGCGCTCATCGGCGAGGTGCCTCGGTCGGACACGGGCATCATCAACTCACGAAACGGCTGCTGAGGCGGCTCGAAGGCGCGTCCGCCGCCGTCGCCGACGGCACGCCGCTGATCGTCACTGAGAACGGCATCGCGACCGCCGATGACTCCCGCCGGATCAACGACACCACGGGCGCGCTGAGCGCCCTGACCGCCGCTCGATGGCATCGACGTCCGCGGTTACTTCCACTGGAGCGCCCTGGACAACTATGAATGGGGCCGCTGTGAGCCCACCTTCGGCCTGATCGCCGTAGACCGTGAGACCTTCGTACGTACCCCCAAGCCTTCGGCCACCTGGCTCGGCGCCGTCGGCCGCACTCGCATGCTGCCCAGCGAGGCGTGATGCCGGGAGCGGACGCTGTCCCCGCTCCGGCCAGGATGAGCAGGGCCGTGCCGAGTGGGGTGACCCGTGCGCCCCAGGTTGCGAACCGGCCTGCGGGGCCGCCTCTCAGGGCCGGGATCCGTCGCGGAGTTTGAGCAGGAACAGACCGGCGGCGAGGGTGGCGGCCATGCCCAGGCCGTAGCAGACGACGAGGACGATGCCGATGCCGATCAGGTCGCCCTTCTTGGGATCGGTTGCGGTGCCGAGATGGTGGTGGCCGAAGAGCCCGTGGCTGTGTCCGTGGGCTTCGTGGTGGTGGCTGGGCTCCTGCCCGTGGGGGAGGGTGAGGTGCCGTGTGCTGAGCCGTCGGGCCGCGCTGCGCTTCGTGTACCGGGGCAAGCGCCACTTGCGTCGTTGTCCCGGCCGCGGTGACGGTCTGGTTTCCGATGACGGCTGCGACGAGTTGGCAGCACCGACGTGCTCGCTGACATCCACGTCGTTCCCATGCGGATGGTGGGCGGGCCCGTGCCCCCATGGTGGGTGTGGGTGTGGCTGTGGTGCACGGGCTGTGCCTCCGGCCGGGCCTGCAGGGTGACTCACCTCGTGGTCAGGGTGGCGTAGGCGACGATGTTGCCCAGGTAGGTGCGGGTCTTGGGGTCCCAGTTGCCGCAGGTGATCAGGCGGAGCTGGGGCTGGTCCGCGGTGGTGCTGTAGACGTCGAGGGTGGGGAAGGCGTCCTTGGGGAAGGCCCGTACCGCGTCGGTGGTGAAGGTGGCCGTGGTGCCGTCGGCGCGGGTGACGCTGATCCGGGCGCCGGTACGGAGGGCGCCGAGGCGGTAGAAGACCGCGGGCCCGGTCTCCTTCGAGTCGACGTGCCCGAGGATGACGGAGGCGCCCAGCTGTCCGGGGGTGGGGGAGTGCTGGTACCAGCCGGCCTGCAGCGGCTTCCAGGGCACCTGGACGGTTCCGTCGGGGTTGCGGTCCAGCGACAGCAGCGCGCTGTGGACGCCGATGGCGGGGATGTCCAGGGACACCGGTGCGGAGGCCGGGAACACTCGCCCGGCCGCGGGGCGCGCCGCGCCGGTGCTGGGCGGCGGGGGTGCGGTGGCGGGCGCGGTGGGGGAAGGTGCGGCCACGGCGGGGGGCTGCGGTGGCGGGGCGCTCCCGCCGGAGGCGCCGGTGAGGGCGACCGCGGCGCCGGCGCCCGCCAGAGCCAGTGCGGCGGTCAGGCCGATGAGGGTGCGGCGGCGGGGGCCGCCCCCCGCCTGGCGGGGGGCAGCCACGTCCGGGTCCGGCTCGGGGTCAGAGCCCGGCACGGTTCCGCCGGTCATCGCTGCGCTGCGGCGTTCCTGCGCCGCAGGATCAGCGTGCCGGCCAGCGCGGCGACCGCGGTGGCGCCCAGTCCGGTGGCGACCAGGTCGGCACTGTTGCTGCCGGCGGACGCCTGGGTGGCACCGTCACCGGTTCCCGCCCCACCGGTGGGCATGGAGGTCAGGGCGCCACAGATGGCCGGGGCGGTGGCTTCCTGGGGAAGCTTGGGGTCCAGTTCGCTGGCGCCCAGGACGCCGTCGTACTTGCCGTTGTGGTTGTAGTCGATGCCGTGCACGACGATCACAGCGTTGTCGGCCCGCACGGCGGCCGCCACGTCCGGGGTCACGGTCATGGTGCGCGTGTAGTGGAACGCACCGGTGGCGGGGAAGCGATCGACGGCCAGCGCGCTGTTCGGGCTGGTGTCGCCCGTGGTGGTCAGCGACGTGCCGATCTTGCCGTAGGCGGGCAGGCCGTCGGTGGTGCTGATGGCCTTGTGCCCGTTGTGGTCGCGCGCTGCGTCGGCCTTCGGACACTCGCCCGAGCCCTTGATGTGGATGTGCTGGGCGTGCGGTGAGGCGTCGAGCAGCTGGTTGGCGATGACCGAGACGGTGGCCTGGTTGCCCGACAGCGTGACCGTGGCCATGCCGGATCCGTCGACCATGTTCGTGGCGACCGGATCGAGGGTGGCCTGATAGTTCGCACTGCCGCCGTCGTCGTGGGCGGACGCGACCGCGGGCAGCGCCAGCGGGAGGGCGAAGGCGGCGATGCCCGCCAGGGGGAGGAGGGTCTTGTACATGGCGTGCTCCAGACGGAGCCCCGCGGCAGTCCGGTGCCGCGTGGGATGAAGAGCTCCTGTGCCATAGGGAGGAACGGCGACCGCAGGGGTTGTACCAAGGCCGCCGGGATCAACTCACACCCTGTATTCGAACCTGAGCCGCCTGCCGGATGGGTGCGAAAGCGGGGCAAACGTCACCCGCCGGCCCGCGCTTCACCCCTGCGGGTGAAAAGCACGCCCGGACGGGGGGTCCGGGCAATCCATCCGCGCGGCGGCGCCGAAGGGGCTGTGGACGTGCCTGCGACGGAGCGGGCGCCGAGAGAGATGGGGCGTGATGGGCGTACAGCGCATCGACACCCGGTTGCTGGAAGAACTCACCGAGCAATCCCAGGACCTCAACAGCGACGCACTGCGCATCACCGGCAGCGCCTTGGAGGACTTCGCCGAAGCCTCCGCGCCCCGGTCGCGGCGCTGGTGGCAGCGGTCGGGCACGCTCGCCGGCGTGGCCGGGGCGGCCGCCGTCATGTCCTCCGTGCGGGCCGCCGCGGCGACCACCGCGGACGACATCATGGCGCTGCAGACCGCGGCCTCGCTGGAGAACCTGGCGATCAGCGTCTACCAGACCGCTGCGGGGCTGCCGTTCATCAAGGACGGGAACAAGACGGTCGCGGCGTTCATCGCCAAGACCACCACCCAGCACCAGGCGCACGCCAAGGCGTTCAACGCCGCCGCGACGCAGGCGGGCGGCAAGGCCCAGACGGGCCCGGACCCCAAGTACGCGGCCGTGGTCAAGGAGGCGCTGCCCACCATCAAGGGCCCCGCCGACGTGGTCAAGCTCGCGATCACGCTGGAGGACGTCGCCGCACAGACCTACACCAAGAACGTCAGCCAGGTCAGCGACGCGCAGCTGCGCAAGCTGTTCGCGTCGGTCGCCCCGGTCGAAGCCCAGCACCGCGCCACCCTGCTGGCCGTCCAGGCGCTGCTGGCCGGGAACCTTCCCGACCTCATCGCCATCCCGACGGACGCGGCCAAGCTGCCGGCCGCCGCGGGCAGCGTCGGGTTCCCCGACGCCTTCTACCCGACCAAGAACGCGTCGCCGATCTCCGAAGGAGCCGTGAAGTGACCACAGCACGCAACGGCTGGGAACTGCAGATCAGCGAGCAGCAGCTCGCCCGGCTGACCCGCGACATGGACGAGGCCCACCGCGAGACGCTGCCCGCGATGTGGGCGAGCGCCGTCGACCTGGCCGACGAGGTCCGCACGACCGAGCACACGCACCTCGCACGCCGCCGCTTCCTGCTGGGTGCCGGCGGTGCCGCTGCGGCCCTCGCGCTCGCCGCCTGCTCCAGCAGCAGCGACAAGAAGTCCGACGCCTCCACCTCGCCCTCGGGACCCGCCTCCGGCGGCGGCCAGTACACCGGCGACCTCAAGGTCGTCGCGTTGGCCACCGCGCTGGAGAACCAGGCGGTGGGGGCCTATCAGGCGACGCTGACCGCAGCCAAGGCCGGCAAGCTCGGCACCGTACCGCCCGCGGTGGCGACCTTCGTCACCACCGCGATGGCCCAGCACGCCGACCACGCCAAGGCCTGGAACGCGGTCCTGACCGGCGCGGGCAAGCCCGCCATCACCAACGTCCCGCTGTCCAACCAGGCCGACGTCACCGCCGCGCTCGGCAAGGCCACGGACGTGGGCGCGGTCGCCAAGCTGGCACTGCAACTGGAGGACCAGGCCGCACAGACATACCTGTTCGCGACCTACAACGTCACCAGCCCGGCCGGGATCAGTACGGCGGCCACCATCGCCCCCGTCGAGGCGATGCACGCCGCGATCCTGCACTACGTCCTGGGCGAGTACCCCGTCCCCGACGACTTCCTGCCCGTCGACAAGGCCGCCAGCACCACCCTGCTGACGGTCTGACAGCCCGTGGTGCGCCCCGGACCCCGCAGGGATCAGGGTCCGGGGCGCACCGCATCCGTGCTCCCGCTCTCCCCTTATCAGTCTTCGCCGTCGACGGATTGGTTCCCCAGGTGAACGTCCACGCCCCCGCCACCACCTCCTGTGCACGCCCCCGCCGCCGTCCCTACCGCGGACGGCTGGCCGCCGCGAGTGCCCTCTGTGCGCTGTTCGCGCTGACGAGCTGTTCCAGTTCGGGATCCGGCGGCTCGTCCACCACCACGCCGGCCGCGCCGTCGGCGGGCACCGCCTCGGGAGCGGCGGCGCGCATCGTCATCAAGGACTTCCTGTTCAACCCGGCCGCACTGACGGTCGCCCCCGGCACCGTCGTCACGGTCGTGAACGAGGACAAGACGCCGCACACCGCCACGGCCACGGACGCCGGGGCCTTCGACACCGGCACCATCGCCGGCGGCAAGTCCGTGACGTTCAAAGCCCCCGCGAAGGCGGGGAGCTACAGCTACATCTGCAACATCCACCAGTACATGAAGGGCACCCTGACCGTCCGCTGAGACGGCCGACGGACGCCGCCCCAGCACCCGAAGGAATCGGCCATGACTTCTGCCACCCCGTCCCGCAGCGTCTCGCGAGCTGTGCGCTGGGCCTGCCGGATCGCTGCCGCGCTGGGTCTGGCCGTCGACGCCTACGTCCACGCCAAGCTCGCCGATCAGTACGACGCGGTCAGCGCGAGCATCAGCCAAGGCACCTTGTTCCGCGTCGAAGCGGGTGCAGCGTCGCTGGCGGCCCTGCTGGTGCTCGCCTGGCGTCGCCCGCTGGGTGACGCTTTCGCCTGGCTGGTCGCGGCAGGGGGCCTGGCCGCGCTCGTGCTGTACCGCTACGTCGACGTCGGCGCCCTCGGCCCCCTGCCCGACATGTACGAACCCGTCTGGTCGGACGACAAGAAACTCACTGTGGCCGCCCAGCTCCTCGCCGTCCTCGCGACCAGTGCGCTGCTGCTCACCGGGCGCCCGTACCAGCCCGCCCCACGCGACTAGCGCGCACGAAGCGGATCCGCGCAGAGGAACGGATCGGCGCGTGAGGATCACCGCTGGGCGGTGTCTGAAGGGTGTCAGGGCCTGCGAGGCCCGTTCCCGTCCCGAGGAGACCGGCGTGACCACGAAGACCGTTCCCCCCACCCCCGCGGCACTCCAGCGCAGCGTGCACGACCAGCCCGCGACCCGGCAAGGCGAGGGCCGCGGCGCCGCCGCCGTACCAGACCCCGGCGCACGCCTCACCGACCGCGGTCGGACGTCCATCGCGGACTCGGTCGTCGAGAAGATCGCCGGCATGGCGGCGCGGGAAGTGCCCGGGGTGCATGGCTTCGGCGGGAGCCTGGCCCGCACGCTCGGCGCGGTGCGCGACCGGGTGCCGGGCGGGCGCCCGGACGTGACACGCGGCGTCAAGGTCGATGTGGGCGAGCGGCAGACCGCGGTCGATATCGACATCGTTGTGGAGTACGGCGCCGCCATTGTCGACGTCGCGGTGGGTGTCCGGGAGAACGTCGTTGCGGCCGTGCAGCGGATGACCGGGTTGGAGGTCGTCGAAGTCAACATCTCGGTCGTCGACGTCCACCTGCCCGAGGACGACGCCCCGGTGGGCAGGGAGGGCCGGGTGCAGTAGGAGCGGTTCGGGACAGAGTGGCGTGCCGGCGTCCGCGTCCGCGTCCGCACGGATTGGCTGCGGACGCGGACCTCATCGGGAACGGAAGATGTTGAGCTGTTGGGGACCCTCACCGAGGGCGGCCGCGCTGCGCCGCGGCCGGTACCGCGCGACCGGGCACTGCGAGGTGGGGCGCCGTGAACGCTGACGCGACGCCACACGAGGCCGCCACTGCAGCCGCGGGAGCTTCCGTGTCGGCCCAGGAGGAGGAGTTCCTGGTCATCCGGGCGAGTGAGGGGGATGACGGGGCGTTCGAAATCCTGGTCCGGCGCCACACCACCCAGCTGCTCCACCTGGCCCGCGGGATGCTGGGCAGTGACGCGGAGGCGGAGGACGCCGTGCAGGACGCCTTCGTCAGCGCCTGGCGCCGCCTGCCGGAGTTCCGCCGGACCGCTGCCTTCAGCACCTGGATGTACCGGATCGTCACCAACCGGTGTCTGAACGTCCTGCGCTCCCGGCGCCCGACGCAGCCCCTGGACTCGGTGCCCGAGCCGGCCGCCGCCGAGCACGTGGCCTCGCCCGCCCGCGCGGTGGAGTCGGCGGCCACCGCGCAGGCCCTGGCCGGCGCCCTGGCGGGACTGACCCCCGAACAGCGCGCCTGCTGGGTCCTGCGCGAACTGCACGGCCTGTCCTACGACGACATCGCCACCGCGGTCGGTATCGGCGAACCGGCCGTGCGCGGCAGAATCTTCCGAGCGCGCCGCTACCTGACGGAGGCGATGGACACATGGCGCTAGACGACAGCCACGGCCCGCCGACCGTCCCGGGGCCCTTGGCGCACGACACCGCACCCGACGACGAACTGCTGCCGTGCGGGGCGTCGCTGGCCACCTTGTGGGAGGACGGCGAGCCCCGGCCCGGTCACGACGACTGCCCGCCCTGCGGCGCCGCCCTGGGCGAGTTGACGGCGCTCGATGACGTCGTCCACGCGGCCCTGACGGTCCCCGGCAGCGCGGCCGAGAACCTCGCCGGCCGGGTCATGGACCTGGTGCGCACCGAGGTGCGCCCCGGCCGGACCCTGCCGCTGGGCGAGGTCGCCGATGACGACTGGATCACCGAGACCGCCGCGGCCCGGGTCCTGCGGGAGGCGGCCGAATCCGTGCGCGGCGTCGCGGCCGGCAGCTGCCGGATCCACCCGCTGTCCGCCACCCCGGGCAGCGCGCGGAGCTTCGCACTGCCCGGCACCCGGCTGCCGCGCGAGCCGCTGCGCGTGGCCTTGGAGGTGGCGGCGCCCCTGTCCTGGACCATCCCCGCCGTGGCCGCCGCGGTGCGCGAGCGCGTCCTGACCGCCGCCCGCGAGCGTGTCGGCCTCGACGTCGCACAGATCGACGTGACGGTGATCGACCTTCTCGACGACCAGCCGGCCACGGATGCGGGCGGCGCTGGGAGGAACCCGGCATGACGAGCGTTCCACAGCAGCACGCCCTCGCGGCGGCGGCCGCCGGCGCGGCGCGCCAGGTGCCCGGGGTCGCCTACTTGAGCCCGGGACTGTCCCACCGGCTGCGGGCCGCCGTGCCGCGCCACCCGTCGCGGCAGCCGACGCCCGACGCCACGGCGGGGGTCCGGGTGCGGTGCGGCACGGGCCCTGCCGAGCACGCGGTGGAGGTCTCCGTTTCCCTGGCCGTCCACTCCGGGCACCAGGCCGCCCACGTCGCCCGCGCGGTGCGCGCCGCGGTCACCGCCGCGGTGCGCGACACCGGCACCGCGGCGGGCCCGGTCACCGTCACGGTGACGGTCACCGCGATCACTTGACGTCGGCCGGGTCGCGTCGGCCGGTCCACGATTCCTCCGCATCGGCGCGTGAGGAATCGCGCCGGCCCGGGTCCAAGCAAGCAGAGCCGTCGCCGGCCAACGGGACGGCGGCAGACACCTACCACCGGCCGTAGGCGCACCGTCCCCCGGACGCTGCACCGCAGGCCCTCCTCACGAGAAGGCACCGATGACGAACAGCGGCGAGATCAGCACGACCACGGCCCCGACCACCGCTCTCGACCCGGCCGGCGGCACGCCGCTGGCCGCAGCCCACGAGCGCGGCCGGACCACCATCGCCGACGGCGTGGTGGAGAAGATCGCCGGGCTCGCGGCCCGTGACGTCGGCGGCGTCCATGCCATGGGCGCCGGTCTGGCCCGCACCCTGGGAGCGATGCGGGACCGGGTTCCGGGCGGCAAGTCCGTCACCCGCGGGGTGAAGGCCGAAGTCGGCGAGAAGCAGGCCGCGTTGGACCTGGACATCGTCGTCGAGTACGGCGTGTCCATCGTGGACGTCGCGCAGGCGGTGCGGGAGAACGTGATCAGCGCCGTCGAGCGGATGACCGGCCTGGAGGTGGTGGAGGTGAACATCGCCATCGACGACGTGAAGCTCCCCGACGACGAGGACGACCTCGACGCCTCCCAGCGCGTCCAGTAGGCCCGCCCACTCACCGCACGTGCGAGGAAAGGTGCGTCCATGCTTGTGCCCTTGACCGGACTGGCCGTCGGCATGGCGCTCGGGTTCGCCGGCTACTTCGGCGGATTCGGAGCGTTCCTCCTGGTCGCGGCGCTCGGCGCCGTCGGGTTCTGCGCCGGGCGCGCCCTGGAGGGTGACCTCGACCTCCGGGCCCTGCTCCGCGGCGACGGCGGACGGCCGTGACCGCCCCGCTGCCGCCGCGCAGTGGGGTGCCGGCCGCGCACCGCGGTGCGTTGCGCCTCGCGGACCGGGTCCCGGCGAAGATCGCCGCGCAGGCCGCGCGCGAGGTACTAGCCGACGCTCCGGCCGCCGACCGGGTTCCCCGGCACGCTAGGCCCACGGCCACGATCCGCCTCCGGGGGAGCACCGCCCGGATCCGGCTCTCCCTCGAACTGGGCTTTCCCGCCCCGTTGGGGACCATCTGCGGCAGCGTGCGCCGACACGTGACCGACCGCGTCGAAAGCCTGACCGGATTGCAGGTGAGCGTGGTGCTGGTCGAGATCGAACGCCTCTACGCCTCCGCCGGCGGGCCCCGGCAGCGGGCCCGATGACCGGGAACGCGGTGCTCACGCCGCCAGCAGATGCCCACCTCGACGCCCCACCCGCGCCCGATGCGGTGGCCTGCCCCCCGGCGCGGCACGCCCGCCGCTTCTGGTCCGCCCGGCGGGTACCCGCGGCCGTCGCCGCCCTCCTGCTCGCCGCGGCCACCGGGACGCTGCTCGTCGACCTCGCCCGGGTGCGCGCGGGCCATCCGGCCATGGCCTGGCGCGTCGACCTGGCCCACCACCTCGCGACGCGTCCCCTCACCGACGGCTGGATCACCACCGGAGCCGCTGTCGCGGCTGCCCTGGGACTGTGGTTGACCGTCCTGGCCGTCACCCCCGGACACCGCGCGCTGCTGCCGATGCGCCGCGACGACCCCGCCGTCCGCGCCGGCATCGACCGATCGGCAGCCGCCTGGGTCCTGCACGAGAGCGCCTTGCAGGTCTCCGGCGTGCGGACGGTGTCCATCACCGTCCACCGCCGCCGCGCTACCGCACACGTGACCTCGCATTTTCGTGAACTCGAAGCCGTGCGCACGGATGTGGGCGCGGCACTCGCCCAAGGACTGCGGCAACTCGCCCTGGCCCGGCCCCTGCGCCTGCGGATCCGGCTCCGCACGACCGACAAAGGATGACGCCACCATGCGCACCACGGTGAACCGGATACTCCTCGGCCTGCTCGGGATCACCTTGCTGACCACCGGGCTGACCCTCTTGCTCGGCTCCCGCGACCTCCACGACCGCTGGCCCCTGACACTCCTGCCCGACCGGGCGTTCACCCGCACGCACGGGGTCGTGCTCAGCGCCGCCGACCGCACCGCCTTGCGCGCCGAGTCCTGGTGGTGGCCGGTGGTCTTCACCGGCCTGGGTCTCCTGTTGGTGGCAGCGCTGCTGTGGTTGCTGCTGCAGATGCGCCCGCACCACCTCGCCCGGTTGCCGCTCGACGGCGACGACGCCGGGACGGCCACGGTGTACAGCACCGCGCTGCGCGAGGTCCTCAACCGTCAGACGCGCGGGCACGACGGGGCGCACCGCGCGCGCACCGTGCTGACGGGATCGGCCCGGTCGCCGCGGCTGCACATGACCCTGCGCCTGGCAGAGCGTTCCTCTCCCGCGGCGGTGCTCGCGACCTTGGAACAGCAGATCCTGCCCGCCGCCCGCACGTCGACCAGCACGCCCCACCTGCCCGCGCAGGTCCGCCTGCGCGCCGCGAACCAGCGAGCGTCGAAGGTCCTGTGAGCACGGACCCGGGCCCCGTGCCCAGCACGCCTGTTCGGTCGGTCAGGTGTGCTGGACGCTCCATAGGCGCGAACTTCGGCACAGCACCAATCCGGCGCGCGGTCCGCTCCGAATGCCCAGTGTGACAAGGAACGGGAAACGCGGGCTGCTGCTCGGCGCGGTGAGTGGAGCACCGGCGGCCGCCGTCTCGCTCGCCGCCGCGCTGGTGGCGATCGACGCGGTTCCGTTCGAGGTCACGAACCGGGCCATCCGGCACGCCGGAATCCTGGACGAACTGGTGCAGCAGATAGGCATCGTGGCGACCCTGGCGCTCTGCGCCGCGGTCGTGGGCGCGATCGCCACCTGGCGCCAGGGGTCCCCCGTCCGGGACGCCCAGCCCGGTTCGCACCGCACCGAGGTCCGCGCGACGGGCCGCACCGGCAGTACCCAGACCGCGGACCGCAAGGGCACCGTGCCCGTCGGGTCCACGGGCTGGCCTTGGGCGGCGGCCCCCGCGGAGTGAGCTCCGCACGACGCCCCTGACACCCCCATCGCACCACTCATCCGGCCTCACCGGAAACCCTCAGGAGACATCTCGTGTACACCACCACCAGCCGCATTCGCCGCGTCGCCCTCGCCTCGGCTGCCGTGGCCGTCCTTGCCGTCACCGCGTCCGCCTGCTCCGACAGCGGCAGCGACGGCGGTAGCGACAAGAGCAGCGCCGCGGCGACCACTCCGGCCATGCCCCCGTCGTCCGCGGCCGACACGGCGAACGCGTCGGCACCGTTCGGCCCGGCCTGCGCGGGCGTGCCGAAGGACGGCGCGGGCTCGTTCGACGGCATGGCGAAGGACCCGGTGGCCACCGCTGCCTCGCACAACCCGGCGCTGTCCACCCTGGTGAGCGCGGTGACGAAGGCCGGTCTCGTCGACACGCTCAACAGCGCCACGAACATCACGGTCTTCGCGCCGACCAACGACGCCTTCGCCAAGATCCCGAAGGCCGACCTGGACAAGGTGCTGAACGACAAGGCGATGCTCACCAAGATCCTGACCTACCACGTCGTGGGCCAGCCGATCACCCCGACCCAGCTCGGCAGCGGTACCTTCGCCACGCTGGAGAAGCAGTCCCTGATGACCAAGGGCTCGGGCGAGTCGTACAAGGTCAACGACACGGCCAACGTGGTCTGCGGCAACGTCAAGACCGCCAACGCCAGCGTCTACATCATCGACACCGTCCTGATGCCGCCGGCCGCGTAGTCCCGACGGTCAGCCCGCCGGGCCCCGGCTCCGGACCAGTGATGACGACCCTGGTCCGGAAGTGCGCAGGCACGCGGCATCCGGTGGCAACGACCCACCGCGCCGGGACTCCGGCCCTCGCGGGCTGCGCGCTCCGCGCAGCCCGCGGCGGCCGCCCCGACCGCGCAACCGCCGCAGAGCTGGAATCAGCGCGCGGCGCCGTCAAGTCCCGTCGCCGGGACGGCTGGAGGGTGATGGTGTGATCGGCTCCGCCGATCTGCACACACTGACCGGCGCCTACGCGGTGGACGCGCTGCTGCCCGCGGAGGCGGAGGCGTTCTCCCGGCATCTGGGCGCATGCCCGGCGTGCGCCCAGGAGGTACGCGAACTGCGGGAGACCGCCACCCGTCTGGGGTGCGCGGTGACGCAGGTCTCACCGGCGCTGCGCGACCAGATCGTCCGCGCCCTGCCAGAGGTACGGCAGTTGCCCCCGCTGGGGCCCCGACCGGCGGGGGCATCGCTGCGCGGCGGAACATGGCAGCGCTGGCTGCCGGGGGTGGCCGTGGCCGCGAGCCGGGCTTTCGGTGAGAGCAGGCGGCCGGGCGGCCAGCCCACCGCGGGACGCTGACCCCACCGGCACCGCGGGGCGCACGATGCGCGGCGCCCCTCGGCCCACCGACGCTGAGCACGGTGCCCGACCCAGCAACACGTCGTCCCCTGCCATACGCCGTGAGCGGCAGATCACCCCACGATGCCGCTGCTCTCAGGATCGGAGCGTGTGGCTGGGGGAGCGGCCGTAGGCGCGGCGGTAGGCGGTGGCGAAGCGGCCGGGGTGCAGGAAGCCCCAGCGGGCTGCGACCGTGGTGACCGTCTGCCCGGTCGCGGGGTCGGCCGCGGTCAACTCCCGGTGGGCATGCTCGAGACGGACACGCCGCAGGTAGGCGGTGGGTGTGGTGTCCAAGTGCTGCCGGAAGGCGTACTGCAGGGCGCGCGGGGTGACGTGGACCGCGGCGGCGATATCGGCCAGGGCGATGTCGCGGTGCGCGTGGTCGTCGATGTAGGCCGTCGCGTGGCGCAGCAGGGCGGGGGTGGCGGCGTTGTTGCGCTGGGCTTTGGCGGGAGTGTCGGTCAACGCGGTGTTGGGGAAGGTCGCCAAGGCGGCGCCGGCCAGCAGCCGCGCGGCATTGGCGACCAGCAGCGGTTGGGCGGCGGCCTCCGGATCGCCGAGCAGGTCGTCCGCAAGGTAGTCGACGGTCCGCTTCCACCAGCGGGCGGCGGCCGGGGAGTGCGGCCGGTAGCCGGTGAACCGGACGGGACCGGGCGTCGTACCCGCAGCAGTGCCGGCCACCTCCTGGAGGACACCGCGGTCGATGAGGACCGTGCGGCCGCAGATCTGTTGGGGTGCGGCCCGGTAGGGCTGGCCCGGTTGGGCCAGCACCATGAGCTCGCCGGGTCCCATGCACTGTTCGTCGCCGCCCAGTGCGCGCCAGAGCGTGCCCTGGCTCAACTGCATGATCAGCAGGTCGATGGTGTCGGAGGTGTAGTGGCCGTCCATGGGCAGGTTGAGGTCGCCGACGGTGAAGGGGCCGGCGTCCAGGCTGGCGAGCCGCATGGTGCCGTCTTGGACCTCGCTGACCTTCAACCCGGTGTCGTACTTGCTCTGCAGAATGTGGACGACCTGTTCGCTGTCGCTGGCCTCCATCACGGTCCAGCGCGGTGTCGCGGCCACGGTGCTTACGTCCTCTCGGCGTGGCGGGACAGGGTGTCGAACCCCAGGCGGTGGGCGGCGGTGCACAGGGCGGCGCTCCGGCCCCGCCGGTGCCTGGCCTGGTGCGAGTTCTGGCGCGGACAGCCCCGGCGGACGGCCGGGACGGGGCGCTCGGCGAACGGCATGATCTGCGCGTAGAACCCGGCGGTGGCCCGGACGTCGTCAGCCGACAGACCCGCGGCGCGGGCGGTGCGCTCAGCGAACCGGGACGCGGCGGGGACGGCACGGCACCGGGAGTGGTGATCGGCGGACAACGGCCGGATGCACGCGGTGGTTGGCTTCCTGGCCCGTCCGGGGGAGGGGCGGCGCTGGACGGGTGGGCCCGCAGGGGCTGCCGGTGATCTGGGCATGACCGCCCCTCAGTTGGGTGCGGTGCCCACCTGAGGACGGCCACCACGATATCCCCACAGCGTAGAAGCCCCGATGGGCCAGTTCGGCAGCTCTTCGCTTTCTGGCTTGTTCGCGCCCAATCTCTTCGTTTTGCGTGCAGCCAGCGCGGCCGCATCTGAGCGACGCTGATCCTCACAACAATGCCCGCGTCCGGCACGGCAGGGCAGCCGTCGCCGACAGGCAGTAATACCGGCTGGAATGGCCGCCCCTCGGCGCGGGCGGGCGGCCTCCCTCTGCCACCCA
Organism: Streptomyces sp. NPDC006733; assembly: GCF_040636125.1. Lineage (NCBI taxonomy): Bacteria > Bacillati > Actinomycetota > Actinomycetes > Kitasatosporales > Streptomycetaceae > Streptomyces > Streptomyces sp. NPDC006733. The sequence goes on from NZ_JBEYJD010000009.1 coordinate 39,957, forward strand.
CCTACACTCCTCGTCGGCTTCCGGAGCATGCAGGCGTCACTCCTGCCGGGAGCGGGCCGGGAGGACGATGGGCGGCAGTTGCACCGTCGGTGGTGCAGCTCCCGCCCTGTCACCCAGCTCGCGGTGCGCCAGGACCCCGCGCATCGCGAGCTCCTGGGGTGCGCGTGGTCCTCCCTGCGGCGCACCCAAGACCGGTGAGCAGCATTGCCGTCGGCCCGCGTGCCGCGCCCACTTCACGCCCAGCCGATCAGGGCCGGCACCCGAAGCGGTCGTGGTCGGCGAGGATGTCTTCGATGATGCGCTGGGTGACAGCGCTCTGCTCGGGAGGGGTGTCGCTGCGCTCCGTCAGGGTCAGCAGTGCTTTCCACAGGGCCCAGCCGCGGGCCCTGGCCCAGGTGGCACCGTCCTGCCCCACCGCGTGTCGGAACGCCTCCCTGCTCTCGCCGGAGAACATCCCCCAGGTGATCGCCAGGTCACAGGCGGGGTCGCCGACGCCCGACGTGCCGAAGTCGATGACTGCCGTCAGGCCCCCGTCCGCGACCAGCAGGTTGCCCGCCGCGAAATCGCCGTGGAACCACACCGGGTTCCCACGCCACGGGGCGGCCAGGGCGGCGTCCCACACGGCGGCGGCCCGACGGGTGTCGACACGGCCCTGGAGGGCGGCCAGGCAGCGGCGGGTCTCCGCGTCGTAGTGAGCGGGCGACGCTCCGCGGAACCAACTGTGCTCCCCGGCGAGGGGGCCATCGGTGGCGTCGCAGCGTTGGAGGGCGCGGAGGAACCCGGCCAGCGAGAGCGCGAACTGCGACAGGTCGTCGATCTGCCCGCGGTCGGCCCGCTCACCCGTCAGCCAACCGCGCACGGACCACGGAAAGGGGTACTCCTCGCCTGGGGCGCCCAGCGCCAGGATCGGGGGGACGGCGACGGGCAACGACGGTGCCAGCCGGGGCAGCCAGGTGTTCTCCTTGGCGACTGCGGGCGCATACCCCGCGGCGGTGGGCAGGCGCACGGTCATGTGGTCGCCCAGGCGGAAGGTTCGGTTGTCCCAGCCGTCGACGTCCACCGGGGTGATGGGCAGGCCGCGCCACTGAGGGAACTGCCCGGTGATCAGACGTCGCACCAGGGCGGCGTCGATTCCGGCGCGGCCGTCGGGCGGAGTTGTCACCATCCGGCGATGATCGCCTCCGTCGATCGTCCGTGGCAACGGGATATTGCAGGGTCGGCACCACCCAGGGATCCACCGTCAGCAATGGGTTCGGCCGCCGCTGTCATCGGCGGCAGGACTGCCCCTCCTCTCCAACAACCCTGGAGTACAGCGGCGGAGGGCCCCGCCAAGGGGCGCGGACCGATCGCCTGGGCAGGGCGCCGGTGCCGTGGTGATCTGCGCGCCCTTCCGGCCCGCGCCCACCTCTGTTTCGCGAAGGCGCTGACGATCATGTCCAGGTCGTCAGGGTCGGTGGCGTTGCCGGGCCGGTGCGTCGTGTCAGCGGCTGCGGCACGGTCAGCGGCTAGGTGTTCTTCTGCTGGGCGTAGTGGCGTGCGGCCTTGGCGCGGTTGCCGCAGCCGGACATGTCGCACCAACGGCGGCGGCCGTTCTGTGAGGTGTCGAAGAAGGTCAGGATGCAGCGGTCGTGGGCGCAGGTGCGGATCCGCTGCGGTCCGCGGGCCAGCAGCTGCAGGTAGTCGTCAGCGGCGAGCCACGCCGGCAGCCAGGTCGGGTCCGCGACCTCGGGCTCGTGCTGGGGCAAGCCGTCGGCGCCCAGGGAGCGCAGGACCCGCCCGTGGGCCAGGACGGCGTTCAGCGCGGCGGTGTCGAGGGCGTCCGCGCGCAGCGCGAGCAGGGCGTCGCGGGTCTCCAGGAGCGCGGCGAGCGTCGCGGGGTGTGCGGGGGCGCGGCCGGTCAGACCGTTGGATGCGAGCCACACCGCGAGGCCGTCGGGGCGGCGAAAGAGCGCGCCGTCGTGCCATCGGGTGTTGAGCAGGTCCAGCGACAGCGGCTCGCCCCGCAGCGGCCGGGGATCCACCAGAGCGTCCATGGCACCCAGCCTAACCGTTCGAGTTCGGTTGAAGGGTTGCCCTCGCAAGTGCCTAACCTTTATTGTCGGCATGAAAGGTTAGATACTTGCCTCGGCAACAGGAGTCCCGCTATGACGGCATCACTGCGCACCGGCCACGTCGGCATCAATGTCACCGACCTCGACCGTTCCGTCGCCTTCTACCGCGACGTCCTCGGTCTCCAAGTGCTCGGCGGCTCAGCCCCGGGCACCGCGCCCGAGCGGCGAGTCGCCAGCCTGGGCAAGAACGGAGCGCTGATGCTCACCATCTGGCAGCAGGCAGCCGCGGCACACGAGCGCGACCGTGCCGGCCTGCACCACTTGGCCTTCGAGGTCGACACGGTGCAGGAGGTGCGGGACGCGGAGTGGGCGCTCAAGGAGCGGGGCGCTGCCTTCCAGTACGACGGGGTGGTCCCGCACGGGGAGGGCCGCGACTCCGGCGGGGTCTTCTTCAGCGACCCGGACGGGACACGGCTGGAGATCTTTACCAACAGCGGTGTCGCGGACGCCGGCAAGGCCCCCTTCACGGACGCCCCGACCTGCGGGTTCTTCTAGCCATGGCGGCCACGGGCTACCACAGCGGCGAACGCACGGCCCAGGAGCGTGCCGGGGAGACCGCACGGGCGGAACACCTGGGCCGCAGCCTGCGCGACACCATTCCCGCCGTCGCCGCCGGCTTCCTGGAGCAGCGCCAGCTGCTGGTCCTCGGCGCGGCCGACAGCGCCGGCCGAATGTGGGCGACGGCGCTGGCCGGCGAACCGGGGTTCCTCGCCGTCCCTGACACGCAGACGATGACGGTTGCCGCCGCGCCGCATCCCGACGATCCGCTGCACGATACCTTGCGGGGACCGGCGGTGCCGATGGGCACGATCGCGCTGGAACCCGCGACGCGGCGACGCATGCGGGTCAACGGCATCGCGCAGGCACACGACCGGGGGTTCACTCTGCGCGCCGAGCAGGTGTTCGCCAATTGCCCCAAGTACATCCAGAAGCGGCACCCCCTCGCGGCCGCCCCCGCGACCTCGCAGCCGCCCCCGGCGCGCCGGGGCACCGCACTGACGATGCTCCAGCGCCTGACCATCGGTGCGGCCGACACCTTCTTCCTCGCCACCGCGGACGACCAGGGCCGGCCCGACGCCTCCCACCGCGGCGGCAACCCCGGCTTCGTCGACAGCCTGTCCCCGACCGTGCTGCGCTGGCGCGAGTACCCGGGCAACGGCGCCTACATGACCCTGGGCAACCTGGAACAGAACCCGCGTGCCGGACTGCTGTTCCCCGACTGGGACACCGGGACCCTGCTGCTGCTGACGGGGCGGGCGGTGACCGACTGGACCGATCGGTCGGTGACCTTCGCCCTCGCCGCCGTCGTCGAACTGCCCGACGCGCTGTCCCTGCGCTGGAGCGAGCCGCAGTACTCGCCCGCCAACCCGGCGCGAGGCTGATCCGGGCCGGGGCCTTCGGGCGGCGGATCCGTGCGTCGATCCGCCGGGGTCCGGAAGGCCACGGCCCCGGCAGTCGCGGCACTGCCGCCACGACTGCGGGCGGACGGATCAAGCGGGCCGCAATCGTGCCGATGTGGCGGCCCGTAGGATGATCAGGATGACCGACGATTCTGTGATCCTGCGCCCGGTGGTCGAGAACGACCTGCCGCTCCTTGCCCGGTTTGTCACCGATCCGGACCTGAGCGGCCCGTTCCAGTGGTTCGGCTGGGCCGACCCGGGGCGCGTGCGGCGGCGCTGGGAGCAGGACGGGATGTTGAACGACGAGAACGGCCGCCTGATGGTCGTGTCGGGCGGCGTCCCACTCGGCTTTGTCGCCTGGCGCAAGGTCGTGACGTCGCCGAGCTCGTACTACTGGAACATCGGCGCCCAACTGCTCCCCGATTCCCGGGGGCGCGGCGTCGGCACCAAGGCGCAACAGCAGCTGGTGCATCGACTTTTCGCCGATACCCCCGTCATGAGAATGGAGGCGGACACGGACACGGAGAACATCGCCGAGCAGCGGGCCTTGGAAAAGTGCGGTTTCACCCGTGAGGGCGTGCTCCGCGGCACGCTGTTCCGGGACGGGCAGTGGCGGGACTCCGTGCGCTACGGCCTGCTGCGCACGGACCTCCTCCAGGACGCGACGGCGTAACCGAGCGAGCCGAGGCCGAGCAGCGGCCCTGGGCGTCGACGAGTTGCGGGGACACTCCACCACCACGACGACCGCCCTTACGATCGCACCATCCTCCCGTTCCGTCGGAACGAGGCCCGAACGCAGGTCATCACACAGCCCACCCGCAGAACAACAAACACGACCTGATCGGACGCCCGCTCGGCCGCACACCTGGGATGCGGCTGCTGGAAGTCGGCTGCAGGCGGGTGCTTCGGTCAGACCTGTCGGCGTCGCTCGACGGTCTCCTCGGCGGAGCGAGAACGGCGCTAGGGGCGGGAAGGGCGCGCAGTGGGCGTAGCGTTCAGCGGTATGGACCAGCAGCAGGGCGGTAACGCGGGCGTCGAAGGCGGCGCGCCGGCACTGCCCGGGGACCTGGTGGGTCCCGATGCCGCGGTGCGCCGTCAGCGCGTCCCGCTGGTGGCGCATCAGCGCCTTCGCCTCCCCCCGTGTTGCTGTACTCGCGCGTCAACGCTTCGCCACAGGCCGGCTGCGTATACCGGGAGCCCTCGGCGATCTTGGGAAACGCTCCTGCGCCACGCGAGGAGGAGCACAGTGATCAAGCAGGAAGCGGTGTTGGCCGAGGCGTTCGTCGCCCTGGCCGACCTCCAGCCGGGCACGGCGACCGAGTGCGAGTACTTGCACCAGGCAGCAGCCACGTGTGCCCGAGCCCTGGGCGTCGACCTGGCGGCGACCCTGCACGCCTCCCCGGAGGGGCGGTTGCACCCCACGGCTCCGCTGCCGAATGCGGCCGCCGGGCTGCTGGCGGCGGCCTGCTACGACAGCCCGGCGGCAGAAGCCTTCCACACCGGGTGCGCCGTCAGCCCGCTCACCCTCACCAGCCTGGCCCCGCGCTGGGCTGCCTTCGCCACGACAGCACGCACCGCCGGGTATCGCACCGTGCCCGCCGTTCCCGTTCGCCACGGTAACCAGGTCCTGGGAAGCGTCCTGCTGTGCACCAAAGCCGCGTCCCTTCCGGAAGTCGAGGTGCGTCGCGCCCAGAGCCTGGCGCAGGCCGCCGCGCTGGGAGTCCTCGCCCGCCGCGGCCTGGCTGAGCGTGCCGAGGCCATCGCTCAGCTGCTGCGGACGTTGCGCAACCAAGTCCTGATCGATCAGGCCGCGGGCATGTTGGCCGCCCTCCATGGGACGTCGCCCGACGAAGCCGCGACCTGGCTGCGGGCGCATGCCCGCAGCCACCGGCGCCCCTCCGCCGACATCGCCGCGCATGTGCTGGCCTATCAGGCGCTGCCCACCGGGCAGGAAGAGGTCGACGCTTCCCACCCCGAGGCATCCCGTTAGGGTTCTGCGCCGGAAATCCATCGGCAGAGGAGCGGGCGAGGGAGTCGAGGATCTCGTCAGGTTTCTTGGTCCAGATGAACGGATCGGGTCCTCGTTCCCCTGGTGAAGTGGCGGTATTCGAAAGCAGCAGTGTCCTTCAGCGGCCCGGGCCCCGGCCGCCTGCGGGAGCTTCGGGCGCCCTCCGCCGCGCGTGGCTGTCCAACGTTTCGCAGCTGGCCTATGGCACCACCGCGACCGTGGACCCGGATGCGACGTTCCACCTCACCTGGGGGCGTGGCGAACGACCATCCCAACCGCCGTGCCGCCCGGCGACCCAGTCGGCTCCAGCCCGACAACCTGACCTTTGCCACCGGCCGTTGCCCTGCCCCAGGTGGACCAAAGCGTTCAGCCGTCCCCTTGGACGGCTTGGCCCAAGAGCGTCTCGGCCTCCGCGAAGCGCCCCGCGATCGCCAGCAGGAAGCCGAGGTTGAAGGCCGCTTCGGTGTGGCCGGCGTCGAGGGCTTGGCGGTAGTACGTCTCGGCCTCCGCGTCACGCCCTGCCTTCTCCAGCAGGATGCCGAGGTTGAAGGCCGCTTTGGTGTCGCCGGCGTCAAGGGCTTGGCGGTAGTACGTCTCGGCTTCCGTCGCGCGTCCTGCTTTCGCCAGCAGGAAGCCGAGGTTGTTGGCCGCTGTGGTGTCGCCGGTGTCGAGGGCTTGGCGGTAGAGCGTCTCGGCCTCCACCCCCCGTCCCGCTTTTGCCAGCAGGTTCCCGAGGTTGAAGGCCGCGGCGGCGTGGCCGGCGTCGAGGGCTTGGCGGTAGTACGTCTCGGCTTCCGTCGTGCGTCCTGCTTTCGCCAGCAGGAAGCCGAGGTTGAAAGCCGCGGCGGTGTCGCCGACGTCGAGGGCTCGGCGGAAGTACGTCTCGGCCTCCGCGACCCGCCCCATGGTCGTCAGCAGGTTCCCGAGGTTGAAGGCCGCTTTGGTGTCGCCCGCGTCGAGGGCTTGGCGGTAGTACGTCTCGGCTTCCGTGGCGCGTCCCGCTTTCGCCAGCAGGAAGCCGAGGTTGTTGGCCGCTGTGGTGTCGCCGGTGTCGAGGGCTCGGCGGTAGTACGTCTCGGCCTCCGCGTCACGCCCTGCCTCAACCAGCAGGTTCCCGAGGTTGAAGGCCGCTTTGGTGTCGCCGGTGTCGAGGGCTCGGCGGTAGTACGTCTCGGCTTCCGTCGCGCGTCCCGCTTTCGCCAGCAGGAAGCCGAGGTTGAAAGCCGCATTGGGGTTGCCGGCGTCGAGGGCTCGGCCGAAGTACGTCTCGGCCTCCGCGACCCGCCCCATGGTCGTGAG
>NZ_JBEYJD010000009.1:46871-192952 GCF_040636125.1 Streptomyces sp. NPDC006733
GAGCAGGTTCCCGAGGTTGTTGGCCGCATGGGTGTCGCCGGCGTCGAGGGCCTGGCGGTAGTACGTCTCGGCCTCCGCGACCCGCCCCAGGTTCGTGAGCAGGTTCCCGAGGTTGTTGGCCGCATGGGTGTCGCCGGCGTCGAGGGCCTGGCGGTAGTACGTCTCGGCCTCCGCGACCCGCCCCAGGTTCGTCAGCAGGTTCCCGAGGTTGTAGGCCACTGCGGGGTTAGCCGAGTGGGCAAGAGGGAGCCAGGCCGCTTCGGCGATGTGGGGCGCTACCGAGTAGGCGTGGACGCCGACGGTGAATCGGTCGGAGGCGTCCGCCGCATGGGTGAGGGCCGCTTCCCACACGTCCTCAGGGATCGCCGTGAAAGTCTGGTCGACGAGGTAGTCGAAGACCGTCCAGGCGCCGGGATCCGCAGTAGGCAGCAAGAGGCTGGTAACGCCGTAGCGTACGTCACCGGCCCAGGACAGGGCCTCGTCAAGGGATTCGGGGCGCAGCAGTGGGCCGCCCGCCTGATCGAGATAGCTCTGGTGCAGGGCGGCGAGGACGTCCAGGTGATACGGGGGGCGGAGTCCGGTGCGGGTGAGGTCGACGGCGGCAGCGACCAGGGCGGCGCCGCGGGGGTGGCCTCCGGCCCGGTTGGCGCGGCGCCATTGGTGGAGGAGGGCGGGGCCTGCTGCGAGGTACTCGGCGATGCCGTAAGGGCCGTGGTGGGTCAGGGCGTCGATGACTCGGCTGTCGTCGCAGTCCGCAGCCCGCGCCAGTTCGCCGCCGGTCCACAGCCGCTGCAGTTCGACGGGCTCGGTCAGGTTCAGCACGCGTGCCCCGACCGCCAGCGCTCGCTTGGAGGACGCTGGGTCGTGCGGGCTGTCCTGGTCATGGGCTTGGGGGTTGAAGGTGTCGTACTGCTGGGTGCGCATGGTGGCCACCACGGGGATCCGTAGACGGACCAGTTCGGCGAGCAGGGCCGGTTCCAGTTCCTGGGGGCCCACAAAGTTCTCCAGGTCATCCAGCCACACCACACACGCCACCCCCGTACGGGCGGCAACGTCCACCGCCCAGGGCACGTCTTCCCCGCAGGCCGGTGCCAGGATCCGGTGGTCGGGCAGGACGGCACGTACGGCTTCACATGCGGCGCGGGTCTTGCCCGCGGTGGAGTCGCCGACCACCAGCACCAGGCCACCGTGTTCGGCGGCCTGCATGATCCGCTCCCGCAGGAGCGTGTCCTGGTCCCGGGCAACGTAGGGCGGCACGGCGCTGCCGTCGTCACCAAGCCGGGTCCGATGGGCGCCCGCGGCCAGCGCCTCCCAGGCTCGGGCGAGCGGCCAATTATCCGGATCCTGCAAGTACCGCGGTGTACGCGCCCCACCAGCGGTGATGGTGATCGGCCCGGAGATATCCCGGGCTATGACGACGTTGTCCTGGTGCCCGCCGGAGATGCTGCTGGCGACGTCGCCGTCGGAAGACGCAGCCACGCCGCTGTCCCTAGCTCGTGGGACGGGCGGGCGGAGTGCCGAAGGTCATCGGCCCGGAGATGTCCCGGGCTACGACGACGTTGTCCTGGTGACCGCCGGAGATGCTGCTGGACACATTGCCCTCGCCGGTCTGCTGGGCGGCAGCTTCCCGCTGCCAGGCCGCGAGCGCATGGGCGAAGTCCGGGTCAGCCTGCGCGCGGGCGGTCAGGATCACCGCCAGCGCCCGCGCCCGGTCCGGGTCGGCGGGGGACTGCGCGAGGGCGGCGAGCTCGACCCGACCAGAGACGGGCTCCACCGCACCTTCCGGCGTGGCCGGCCGTGGAGTGCGCCGTATCAGAGCGGTCAGCGAACTCCACATCTGCTGCCCCGCACCTCCCGCAGCACCACCCGCCACGGCCAGAAGTAGTGCGACCGATACCGGATCCATAACCCACCCCTCGCCGTCAACGCCGAACTCCATGCCGTAACAACGCTACGAGGCCCAAGACACCCAGGAGTGAGGAAGGCCGTTCTGTCACGAGACGGAGACATACACATGCTCGGCGGCACCAGAAGCCGGCGCCCGTCCAGGAGAACCGAGATCCGCAGCCGCACCGGTCGATCCGCAGGCTCCGCCGGTCAATCGAGTTTCTGAAGGCCATCCTCCGCAGGGCATACGTCTCAGGCCACGGCGCCGGTGCCGCAGACCCCCGCAAGGCTCTGCGGCACCTCCAGCGACACCACCCCGCGCTGCTGCCCGGACCAGAAGGGCGCGTACACCTGGCGGTGGCGGGCCGGGCCGGACCCCTTCACCCGCACCTCCGCGCCCAGCGCTCACGGGCTCGACACGCTCACCCGCACCGCCGGTCTCGCCGCGTGACGGCCGGTGCGGTCCGTGGGCCGCCACGAGGCAGTGCTGCGCGCCGTCACCACCGCAGTCGTTCAGGTGCGGGGCGGGCGGGCCGCGGTTTCGAGGTAGAAGGTGTCGATGCTCTGCACGGCCCGCTCGAACTCCTCCAGGTTGACCGGCTTGGCCACGTAGGCGTTGGCGTGGCTGGTGTACGCGCCGGTGACGTCGTCCGGGGCGGTGGAGGTGGTGAGGACCACGACGGGGATGGTCTGCAGGTCCTCGTCGTTCTTCAGGACCTTCAGCAGGTCGCGGCCGTTCATGCGGGGCATGTTCAGGTCCAGCACGATCAGGTCCGGGCGCACGCTGTCCGGCCCGCGCAGGTACTCCAGAGCCGCGACGCCGTCGGTGACCTGGACCAGGTTGCGGGCGCCACGCTCGGTGAGGGCTTCCTCGATGAGCATGGCGTCGGCGACGTCGTCCTCGACGAGCAGGACGTCGAAGGCGCGGGCGGGGGTGGTCATCAGCGGTTGCTCCGTGGGTTTGTCGTCTGAGTGGTGGAAGAGCCCCGGCCAGCGGCGGCGGGCGCCCTGGCGGGTCATACCGCAGGCGTCGCCGATCTGCGGGTAGCCGGCCCCCGCGCGGGCGGCGTCCACGGCCGCGTCCCGCTGGAGCCGTTCGGCGGCCTGCTGGAGCTGGTCCAGCGCATGCAGCAAGGCCAGCGCCTGCGCCGGCTCGCCGATCGCGGCAGACACCGGGTCCTGGAGCAGTTGGCGGGCCAGGCGCTGCGCAAGGGCGTTGACCCCCGCGTCCGCGAGGGCGGCCGTCTCCTGTGGGGAGGTCCGCAATACGAAGTTCTTGCCGGGCATACCCGGCACTTTAAGCCCTTGCGGGACCCCGTGACAACAATCGTTGTCCAGGCTCTAGAGTGTGCACGCGGCGCCCCACTCACGGTGGCTGTCACGACGAGGAGTGCACACGATGACCGGCGGCAAAGGGCAGTTGCGCGGGCGGGGGCTGTCCACCTGGACGACCCGCCGATGGCTGCGGGTAGGGGCGACCGCGGCCCTGGTACTGCTGACCCTGCTCGGGGCCCTGGGAGCCTGGGTCCTGGGCCGGACCGGATCGCTCAGCACGGAGCTGGTCGACCGGCGCTCTCCCGCGCTGTCTACGTCGTTCATCTTGGAAGCGGCCCTGCTCAACCAGGAAACCGGCATCCGCGGCTACGGCCTCACCGGCACCCCGGACTTCCTGGACCCCTACCGGCAGGGCTTGACCGAGCAGGCGGAGAACACCGCCCGCCTGACCGAACTGCTGCACGGCAAGCGCGCCGCTCAAGGCGACTTGCAAGCCGTGCAGGACGCCGTGACCCGCTGGCAGGAGCGCATCGCCCGCCCGGTGGCGGCCACGCCGTCCGGCACGCCCTCACTGCTGGCCATCGAGCAGGCCGCGCAGGGCAAGGCGGACTTCGATGCCATTCGCGCCGCACTGACCCGGCTGCAGGATCGTCTGCGAGCGGAGCGCGCCCAGGCGCGGGACGACCTGATGGCCACCCTCGCCCTGCGGAACTGGGTGTTCAGCGCGATCGCCGGCGTGATGGTGCTCCTGGCGGCCCTGGTCTTCGAGGGCTTGCGGCGCGGCATCAATGTGCCGCTGGAGCGGCTCGGGACCGATGCGCGGACCATCGCGGGCGGTGACTTCGAGCACCCCATCACCCCGACAGGACCCGCGGACCTGCGCCGCCTGAGCGGCGAGATCGACTCCATGCGGCGGCGCCTGGTCCACGAACTGGCCTTCACGGAAGAGGCTCGGCTGCGGCTGGACGCCCAGGCCGCGGACCTGCGGCGGTCCAACGTCGAGCTGGAGCAGTTCGCCTACGTGGCCTCGCACGACCTGCAGGAGCCGCTGCGCAAGATCTCCAGCTTCACGCAGCTGCTCCGGCGGCGCTATGCGGGGCAGCTGGACGCGCGGGGGGATCAGTACATCGATTTCGCGGTCGATGCGGCGAACCGCATGCAGACCCTCATCAACGACCTGCTCGCCTTCTCCCGTGTCGGCCGGCTCCGCAACACCCACCAGTGCCTGCCGATGGAGCAAGTGGTGGAGCAGACGTTGTCGGCGCTGAGCGTCAGCATCGAGGAGGCCGGCGCCATCATCACCCACGACGCGCTGCCCGAACTGGTCGCCGACCCCACCCAGATGGGGATGCTCTTCCAGAACCTGATCGGCAACGCCGTCAAGTTCCACCGCCCGGGCAAGGCCCCGACGATCCACATCAGCGCGGCGCGCGACGACGACCTGTGGCGGTTCTCCGTCACCGACAACGGCATCGGCATCGCCCCGGAATACGCCGAGCAGGTCTTCGTCATCTTCCAGCGGCTGCACACCAAGGACGTCTACAGCGGCAGCGGTATCGGCCTGGCGATGTGCAAGAAGATCGTCGAATTCCACGGGGGCACCATCGCCGTCGACCCCGACTACCGCGACGGCACCCGCATCACCTTCACCCTGGCACCCGAACCACCCCAGGTCACCAGCCTGGCCACCGAGCCCCTGGCGCTTCAGGCCACCGCGGAGCAGGCATGACCGCCCCGCTCCCGGTGCCCGCGCCAGCCCGCGAGCGGGCACGATGAGCGCGGCGACGGCGGACGGGCCGGCCCCGGGCTCCGGCGAGCCGGTCTACCGCATCCTGCTGATCGAGGACGATGCGGGCGACGCCCTGCTCGTCGAGGAACTCCTGCACGACACGGCGCTGCGCTTCGAACTGACCACCCGGACCACCCTGGAGGCCGCTCGCGCCGCACTCGCCGCCCAGCCCATCGACTGCGTCCTGCTGGACCTGCACCTGCCCGACGTGGCGGGCACCGCCGCCGTCACCGCCGTGCGCGCGCTGTCCCCGCACACCGCGGTGATCGTCCTGACCGGGCTGTCCGAGGGGCAGGCCGGTGCCGAAGCGATGGCCGCCGGCGCGCAGGACTACCTCGTCAAGGGCAAGGTCGACCCGGAGCTGCTGCACCGCGCGGTGCGCTACGCCGTATACCGCAGCCGGACCGAACGGGCCAACAGCGACGCGCAGGCGACCCGGCTGCGGGCGGAGGAGAACGCCCGCCTGGAGCGGGGGCTGCTGCCCCAACCGATCCTCGACACCTCCACGGTGACGGTGACCTCCCGCTATCTGCCCGGCGCGGCGATGGCCCTGCTCGGCGGGGACTTCCTGGATGTCGTGGAGGGAGAGGACGGGCTGCTGCACGCGGTGGTCGGGGACGTCAGCGGCCACGGCCCGGACGCCGCCGCTCTGGGGGTCTGTCTGCGCATCGCCTGGCGCTCCCTGGTGCTCGGCGGACACCGCGGAACGGACCTGCTGCACCTGATGGAACGCATCCTGCTCGCGGAGCGGGGCAGCCAGTGGCTGTTCGCCACCTGCACCCTGCTCACCCTCGACCAGGACGCCGCCACCGCCACCTTGCACCTGGCCGGCCACCACGAGCCGCTGCTGACCACCCCCGAGGGCACCCGGGAACTGACCACCGCCCACGGTGTCGCCCTGGGCATCGCCCCGGGGCTGTGCAACTGGCCCCCCACGGTCGTCCCACTCCCGACCCGCGGCGCCCTGACGCTGTACACCGATGGCCTGACGGAGGGACGCAACGGGCTCGAGGAGGAGCGCCTGGGCGTGGACGGGCTGCTCGTCCTGATCGCGCAGCTGCCGGCGATCAGTCCGGCCGCCCATCTCGACCTGCTGATCAGCAAGACCCACGAACTGAACGCCGGACGCCACTCCGACGACCTGGCCGTCCTGCGCCTGGACTGGGGCCACCTCCCCACCCGTCCCTGAGGCTGCGCAATTGCGCCCCCGGCCGCAGGACGCTCGGCCCTGAATCCGGTGGCGCGGTGCGCTTCCCTCACGCCGGGGGAGCGGCGCGCGCCGGCAAGGGATCCGCTTCCCGCGTGGCCGGTTGGGCCATCGTCGTGCACGCCATCGACGTCACCGGCGCGGCGCTGCCGTCAGGGTGCGCACCGCCTCCACCGTGGCCTCACCCCCGCATGGGCGCCGACCGGGAACGATCACACCCGTGCGATCGTCTACAGTGTTGTAGACGTAAGTTTCGGCGACGGTTCACCCGCGCAGGCGGGGTGCCGGACCCGCACGGCGAGGGGGTTGCGGCGAGGTGCTCGCGTCATGAGAACGGCCGAGGCACGACAGCCCACGTCGTCCACCCGCTCCTCCGTTGTCTGGATCACCGGAGTGGCCGGCGGCGCCGGCTTCGCCCTGCTCGCGATCCTGGTCGGCGCCCGGCACGGTGCCCTGCTCCCCGGCGATCACGCCACGCACGTCTGGGCGCTGACCCACCGCCCCCGGGGCGCGCTCACCGCGGCCCGGTGGATCACCGCGACCGGCACCGGGGTGTGGCCGTACGCGATGGCGCTGGCCGCCGGCATTCTCGCCGTGCGCGACCGCCGGCAACGGCTGTACGCGGCCGGAGGGGCGCTGGCGTTCCTCGCCCTCGGCCAGGTCCTGCGGACGGGGTTGATGCAAGTGATCGGGCGGGCCCGTCCGCCCACCGGGGACTGGGCCACGCACGCATCCCGCTTCGCTTTCCCCTCCGGACACACCACCACCTCGGCCATGGCCGCAGGCCTGCTCGCGTGGGCGGTGCTCCGCCGCTGCCGGCCGGCGGCCGCCCGCGTGGCCGTCGCGCTCCTGGCGTGCTGGGCCGTCCTGGTCGGCTGCACCCGGATCTACCTCGGCGTGCACTGGCTCACCGATGTGCTCGCCGGGTGGCTGCTGGCCGCTGCCTGGATCAGCCTGGGCACGGCCGTCAGCGCGGTGTACCTCCCGCGCCGGCCCGCGGACGGCACGTCGCCCGGCGGTGGATCGTAAGCGGCAGAGCGACCACCTCCTGGGGCCCGCGACCAGCCGAAGGCCGCGCACCGCGCCCTCGTGCCCACCGCCGTTCCGCCGTGCACTCCTCGGGTCAGGTGCCGCCGCTGCGCGACGCCGACGGGCGGCCGCCGGCGACCTGCAGGGGCGCAAACCCACGCACAGCCGACGTGCCTTGCGAAGGCGTCCGCGTGGGGAGCGGCCGATGCACTGGAATCCGCGGCGGCGGAGAACAGGGGGACTGGTCGGCCGGCACCGTGGCGTCAAACGCGCCGGGCGAGCGGCTGGAAGAGGAGGTCCGTATCGATTGCTCAGCCGAGCGTCCCCGCGGCACGGGTGCGGCGCCGACGGGTCCGGAGTCCCGTACCGGACTCCCGCTCGCGTATGCGGTGCGCGGGCCGTTCCGCTCAGGGGGCGCAGGGCGCCGTGGCGCAGGCGGTTCACCAGGGGGGCGGCGAGGCGGCGCGCGCCCCCGGCGGTGGCGACTCCGACGGTGCCTCCGACCACGAGAGCGACCACGACGTCGTGCGGGTAGTGCGCGCCGACGTAGACCCGGGAGGCGGCCATCACCAGCGCGGCGAGCACGCCCAGGCGCCAGCTGACGAGGAACAGCGCTGCGGCGACGGCGGCCGCGACTGCGGTGTGGTTGCTGGGAAAGGCGTAGTCGTTCAGGGGCGGGCACTTCTCGATCAGGAAGTCGCGCGGCAGTGCTCGGCACGGGCGGGGCTCGGTGAAGATCGACTTGATGCCGGTGCTCACCACAAACGCCAGCACGCAGGCGATCGGGGCGGCGAGTGCTGCCGCCATCACGGCCGGGCCCTGGCGGCGGGCGAGCCACCAGCCGGCCAGCAGGAACACCGCGAACAGGGCGATGCCGTAGGTGGTGTAGGCGAACATCGGCCCATTCAGCCAGTGCGTGTGGCGGGCGAAATCGGTGGCGTCGCCGTACAGGCCGCCGTCGATCGACGCCCCTTGCAAGCGTTGCATGGGTGCGGTCGATGTCGTCATCACGTGACGGCCTCCGTGGTTCTGGCGCCCCGGCAGACAAGGCGGACTGTGCAGCGGGCGCCCGCATGGCGGTGGGGCGACCAGTACCTTGACGACTACAGCCTTGTAGACGATAGCGGGTGCCGTGCGGTTCCACGACCTGGCTCCTTCGGGCAGGTCAGGGGTGAGTCTCGTGCGAGGCGAGCAGCGCGGTCGCTGGCCAGCGCGCCGGGCAGGATCCCCGTACGGGCTGCGGTCCGGCGGGGGAGCGCCGACGCTCTCATGCGGCGGTCAGGCCGGCTGGACGTGGTCGAAGAGCGCGAGGGCCTCGGCAGGGTCCGGGCTCACCAGGCGTTCCAGCCCGGCCGTGGTGATCTGCGCCCACCGGCCGGCCCGCTCCCACATCCGCTCCTCGAAGGCGCGGACCGTCGCGTCCAGGTCGCCCGGCCCGGTGGCGATGGCCTCGGCGAGTTCGGCGCCTTCCAGCATCGCGAGGTTCGCGCCCGCCCCCAGCGGGGGCATCAGGTGGGCGGCGTCTCCCAGCAGCGTCACCCCGACCACGTGGGTCCAGGTATGGGACACGGGCAGCACGAAGAAGGGGCGGTGAACGAACGCGGTGCCGTGGCGGAAGAGGTCGAGGACGGGAGCGGCCCAACCGTCGAACAGCGTCAGCAGGCTCGCTCGCACGGCCTCCGCATCGGCCAGATCCAGGTGGGCGTGCCAGTCCAGCGGGGCGCGGAACTTGGTGTACACCTTCACGTGGCCGCCGCTATTGCGCTGGGCGACCAGGCTGCGGTTCACGCCGTACACCGCCACCGAACCGTCGCCGATCAGCCGGGCGAGGTCGGGGTGGCGGGTGTCGACGTCGTCGATCGAGGTCTCGATCGAGGTGACGCCGGTGTAGTGCGGCGCCACCGAGGAGACGGCCGGACGGACGCGGGACCAGGCTCCGTCGGCGCCGACCACGAGGTCGAACGTCTCCTGTCGTCCGTCCGCGCCCTCGACCCGTACGCCCTCCCCGCTCCCCGGTACCACCTGCGTCACGCCCCGTCCCCACTGGACTGCGAGCGGACCGAGCAGGAGGTCGCGCAGTTGCCCGCGGTCGATCTCCGGATTGGACCGGTCCTCGGGAGCGGGTCGCCAGTCGCGCAGAACGGTTCCGTCCGTGTCCAGGATGCGCATGGCCTGCCCCTCGGGGCGTGAGACCGCCTGGAAATCCGTCAGCAACCCCGCCTTGTCCAAAGCGCGTTGGCCCAGGCCCTCGTGCAGGTCCAGGGTGCCGCCCGGAGGGCGGGCGTCGGGGGCGGGATCGCGTTCGAGGACGGTGACGGGGTAGCCATGGCGGTGCAGGACGCGGGCGAAGGTCAGGCCGGCGGGGCCGCACCCGACCACGGCGATACGGTGTCTCATGGCGATACACTGTATTTCTCGACGCCCCTGCAACGCAACGGAACGGTGTGACCATGTCTGTCTGGGACCGGCCGGAGCCGCCCACTCGCCCCGTGCCCCTTGACCGGGAGCGGATCGTCGCCGCCGCCGTCGCGCTGGCCGACGGGGGCGGCCTGGAGGCGGTGTCGTTGCGCAAAGTCGCCGCCCGGCTGAACGCCGGCCCGATGCGGCTGTACGGCTACATCGCCACCAAGCAGGAGCTGTTCGACCTCATGGTGGACGCGGTCCAGGCCGAGATCCTCCCCGAGGAGCAGCCCGGGGATTGGCGGGAGGCGCTGCGCGGCCTCGCCCACCGCACCCGGCAGGCCGCCCTGCGGCACGAATGGCTGGCCGACCTGCTCGGCGGCCGCCCGGCCTTCGGCCCCAACGGCCTTGCCCTGGCCGAGGCCACCTTGACCGCTCTCGACGGCCTGGCCGACATCGACACCGTCATGCGCATTGTGGAGACGGTCAGCGCCTACTTCACCGGCGCGATCCGACGCGAGATCACCAACCTGCGGGCTGAGCGCGCCACGGGCCTGTCCAAGCGGGACTGGCAGCGCGCCGCCGGCCCGCATCTGACGAAGATGTTGGCCACCGGCCACTTCCCGGCACTGGCCAAGGCCGTACACGACGCCACGGAGGTCAACGCCGAGGCGTCCTTCGCGACTGGCCTGGACTGGGTCCTCGACGCCGTGGCCGCCCAGATCAGCCGGCCGTCAGCGTGACTGTCGCCCCTCGCCGCAGGTGAGCGATGTCGGGCCAGCCGCCACGAGCCGTACCGACTTGCGCCACCACCGATGCTCCGCGGTACGCCCCAGAGCGCTGTCACTTCGCCGGACACGAGACGGCGGCACGCGGCGCCGGTCGTCCACCGAGCCTGGGAATGTATTTCGCGTACTTCGCCGCAGCCTGCGTGGAACGCAGTACGACAGTCCCATGGTCGCCGGGCCCCGCGTCGGCACGGGATGGTGTCCCGTCACCCGCCGACCAGAACGACTTCATACTGGAAGGGCATGAGGTGATCGTTTCTGCAACCCGGACCGCCTATTCTGCAGGTGGCCGCTGAGCATGCAGCGGTAGGACAGTCTGACGGCTGTCCCTCGGTTCCATCGCGGAGGCAGTCGTTCGGTGTCAGCGCACGTTAATCCTACTGTTGAACGACGCCGCGTGGGTGCGGAGTTCCGCAAGCTGCGCATGATCAGAGGTCTGACAGCTCGGCAAGTGGCAAAAGAGTTGCTGGTCTCGCAAGCGAAAATCAGCCTCTTGGAAAACGGCCGCCGCAAGGTCAGTTCACGCGATGTCCGCGACCTCTGCGAGCTGTACCGCGTCGAGGACCCGCACATGGTCGAGGCGCTGATGCGCATGGCCGAAGCCTCGGGTCAGTCGGGCTGGTGGAAGGAGTACGGAGAAATCCCGCACAGCGCCTACCTCGACCTCGAGACCGACGCTGCGGCCCTTTACTGCTACGAATCCCTGATAATTCCCGAGCTGCTGCAAACTCCCTCCTACGCCCGTGCCGTCATTGCAGGAACGATCCCGCACTCCACGCCGGAACAGATCGACACCTGGGGTCACGTCAGGTCGCTGCGCCGGAGGCGGATCGACACTCCGGACCGCCCGCTGCGCCTGTCGATTGTGCTGGACGAGTCAGCCCTGCTGCGCGTGGTCGGCGGCGGCGACATCATGCGGGAGCAGTTGGAGCAGCTGCTCGACGACGGCCTCCGGCCGAATGTCACCGTACAGATCCTCCCGCACCACGTGGGAGCGCACCCCGGCATGGCGGGGCGATTCGCGATCGTCCACTTCACGGATGCCTCGGACCGCAGCACCGTGTATCTGGAGGGACCGACGAACGACCGCTATCTGGAGAAACCCTCGGACGTGGAACGCTTCAACGTCATCCACAAGCGATTGCAGACCAGGGCACTGGACCCGGTCGCTTCCGGGCAGCTCATCACCGAGGCCCTCAAGTCCCATATCGGCGCCGGGTTCACAGGCCCAACCCCACACAAGGCCTCGCCGGCGAGCTGAGGCTCATGGGCGAAGAGACGCCTCGGCGAAGCCTTCCCGCGTGCGTGTCGCCTTGTTGCGCGGCGTCGCAGTGCCGGGGGCGCCTGCTCGCCGCGGCGGTGCAAAGGGGAGGCGACGAGGACCGGCCGCGCACCGCGATGAAGGCGATCACCCTGCTGGTCCGCGCTCCGGCAGGGTGATCGGGATCAGATCAGTGGTTCGACCGGTGGCCGCCGGTCTCGCCCCCCGGGGTCATCGCCCAGGGGGCCGCCGACGGCACCTCCGGTCTCGCCGGGTGGATGGTCAGCCGCCGACGTGGATGCCGGGGCGGCGCTCGGGGTCGGGTTCGTGTTGGCGGATGATCTCGCGGGTGACGGGTGCGGTGTCGCCGCGGCCGAGCAGGAAGTAGCGGATCATGTGGACCAGCGGGCTGCCTTCCGCCCACGCGAAGTAGCAGTGGGGCTTGACGCCGGTGGCATTCCGCAGGGCGAGCAGGATCGTCGCGATGGCGTTGGGGGCGGCCGGAGCACTCGCGCGCAGGATCCGATAGCCGTCGACCTCGACCCCGTGAACGGTGAGGGTCTCGCTGAAATCGGACGGGTCGACCACATCGATCTCGAGGAACAGCACGTCGGCGGGGCCGGGCACCGGGTTGGTGCCGCGCTGTTCGCGTTCCTTCTCGGCGTACTCGGCCCGGTCGCCTGTCTGGCGCCGGTTGGCGATGATGTTGATCGCCTGGTCGTGGGCGAGGGTGTCGGTGATGAACTGGCGGGCGGCCGGGTCGAAGGCGATGCGCTCGGCGCGCAGTTCGGTGGTGCGCGAGATGCGCGAGATCAGAGAGACGACGATGATCCCGGCGATGAAGATGCCGGAGATGACGATGCCGTTGGGCTTGTCGACGATGTTCGCGATCAGCGCGTAGAGCAGCACGGCCGTGAGCGCGGCGAACCCCGCGGTGGCGGCCCGTCGGCGGCGGCGCAGGGCGGAGACGGTGACGGCGAACGCGCCGGAGACCATCATCGCGAGGATGCCGGTGGCGTAGGCGCCGGCCTGGGCGTCGACGTCGGCGTTGAAGGCGATGGTGATCAGGACACACAGGGCTGTGTAGACCAGCACGACGGGGCGGACCGCGCGTCCCCATTCGGGAGCCATGCCGTAGTCGGGCAGATAGCGCGGGACGATGTTGATCAGGCCGGCCATGGCGGAGGCGCCGGCGAACCACAGGATGAGGATGGTGCTGACGTCGTAGACGGTGCCGAACGCCTCGCCGATGTGTTCGTGCGCCAGCCAGGCCAGCGCCCGCCCGTTGGCGGCCCCGCCGGACTCGAACAGCTCGTGGGGGATCAGGACGGTGGTCACGAAGCTCGCGGCCAACAGGTACACGCTCATCACCAGCGCGGCCGTCGTCAGCAGCTTGCGGGCGTTGCGGATCCTCGCCTGCAGTTGCTCTTTGGGGCTGGCGCCCTCGGCGGCGATCAGCGGCATCATGCTCACCCCCGTCTCGAACCCGGACAATCCCAGGACCAGCAACGGGAACGCCAGCAACGCGGGCTTGAGGATATGACCGAAGCCGCCTCCGCCGTCGGTCAGGGCATGCGTCCACGCCGTCCAGGCTCCCGGGGTGGTGAACACCTGCACCAGACCCACCCCGATGACCACCGCGTTGAGCAGCAGGAACACCGCGACCAGCGGAATGGCGACCTTCACGGCCTCGTTGAAGCCGAGCAGGAACACCCCGCCCAGCAGCAGCAAGAGCACCACGGTCAGACCCACCTCGTGCCCGTGCAACGCCGCAGGGAAGAAGGGGTTCTCCACGACATGCACCGACGCGTCGGCGGTGGACAACGTGATGGTGATGATCCACGAGGTGGCGACGAAGCCGAGCAGGACCAGTACGAACAGCTTCCCCTGCCAAAACGGCAGCAGATCCTCCAGCATGGCCACCGACCCGGCGCCTTGTGAGCTCTCCTTGGCGACCCGTCGGTACATCGGCAACATCCCCACCAGCGTCAACGCGACGATCAGCAGCGTCGCCAGCGGCGACACCGCCCCCGCCGCCAGCGCCGCGATCGCCGGCACGTACGCCAGGCTGGAGAAGTAGTCCACCCCGGTCAGGCACATCACCTTCCACCACGGGTGCTGCTCGGCGTGCCCCTCGCCGGTCGCCGGCCCGACCGGCTGGACCCGGTGCCGCAGCATCCACCCCGCCAGGCCCTTCGTCGGCGGCAGCCGCAGCGCGGGAGAGTCCACTACCTCCGGCACCGCCAGATCCTTCTGACGTTCCATAACCCCGATAACCCTTTCCTTCGACCCGGCACAGCGCCCAGTCACCCGGCGCCTGCGAGAGCCCGACGATCACCCAGTGCGCGACCCTCCCCGTAGTACCCCGTCAGCGGCGATGTACGTAACGGCCGGCGCGGCCAAGGGTGCGGATCCGCCCGTCGTGCGCGCGGCCCCGGCCGAGAAGACTCCCATGGCCGCCTGACCCGGACATACGGCGGGTGGCTCTGGGGGACTCGACGAGGAAGTTCCCCAGCAGTTGGGGCCAGCTGATCGGATTGATCATGCGGTTGACCTGAAGGTAGAGCTTTTCCGGGTCGACCGGGGTGAGCGCTGAACCGGATACGGGGTTGCCCGCGTCGAGCTGAAGGGGCAGCGCGCCCCGTTCCGGTGCGTTGGCCTCGGCGAGGAACGCCAAGGGGTGCAGGTCCACGCTGCACATCTGCCGGGCCAGGTCGTCGTGGCCGGCACCGGTGCTCACGCTCAGGGTGCCGGATACGGGCACGCGCTCCTGGCGACCGTGGGTGTCCAGGACGAATTTCTCCGCTGGCGATCTCATAGCGCTGGACGAGGCCGTACATCGTCTGCAGTGCCTGGCTGAGCAGGGCGCCGGACTCGGTGGGGAACGGCAGGTCCATGCTGCTGTGCTCCTGGGGTGGACGGGCGGCGTGGCGCCGGGGGCCGGCCGTTGGTGACCACGGGGCTGTGAGCGGTACCCGGGCGTGCATCACGGTCCCCCCGGCGGGTCATGCTGCCGGGCTCGGGAACCTGGCCGGATCGCGACGCTCCAGCCCCTCACTCGAACGAGCGAACGGTGCCACCGCCCCGTCAGGATGGCCCGCACCGACCCACGCCTCACGAGGGATCCCAGGACGGCTTCGGTGATGCGGACCGCATCCCTTGTGGTGGTCGTGTTTGCGATGCGGGCGCGGGCCTGGGTGACGGGGGCCGGGAAGCCCCCAGCAGCAGGGGTGCGGCCTGACCGGCGGAGAGCGGATCCGCTCCGCGGGGCCGGCGGTACGCCGTCATTCAGGTTCGGATGCGCAGTCCTCGGCAAGATCGCGCCACTTGGACGCCAGCGCCCGGAGGCCGTCCGCCGTGATTCGTGGGCAAGAGGCGCGGGTGGGCCGTTCCCCTGAACCTGTCCCTGGGTATAGCTATGAGTAGCGGAAGTGCGGCAGAATATTACCCAAAGTAATCGAGAATCATGCGAGAAGAGACAGCGTGCGAACGTACGACCGGTGGGCGCCTGGCGCCCCCGTCCGACCTCGAGCAGCGGGACCAGGCCCGGCTAGCCCTGCACCGCACCCGCTGTGACTTGATCGCCCTGTACCAACGGCTGCCCCCCTACGCTGTTCCCACCGCGGCCTGGCGCGATCCCGATGGGACGCTGCACGCAGCGTCGTTGGGCTGGAGCGAGGCCGAGCAAGCGGCGGTGGAGAAACTGCTGGACCGAGAGCGGGAGCTGTGGTCGATCATTGGCACTGACCCGTTCCGGCCCACACCGGCCCGGAACGGGCAACACGCGGCGGGGGCATCGTCGTTGATGTTGTAGCCGTCGTAGGTGGTCCTGCCGGCCGGATCGGCAAGCGGGACGCATTCCCGGTCGAGCGGATCCGGCTGTCCGGGTGGCCCCCGATGGGCTGGTGCGGCTCCGGTGACTGCGCTCCCTCGCTGGCCGACTCGGAACACGCAGGGCGCAAGCGCGGTCCGGCTCGCGGGGCCGGGTACGCGGCGGCCGGTGAACGGGAACCGGTGACCATGAACAACGAGCCCGGTGAGCACCCGCCCCTATGGATCAGAGGCCCTCCGGCGGAGGGGCCGGGCTCACTCCGTCACGGCCGGTGGGTCCACGTCCGTCGACTTCGGCGATGCTTGTTCCCTTGCATCGGCCGGATCGGACGGGGCCCAACCAGAGCCGTCCGATCCGGCCGACGTTGTCGTGACAGGGGTCGGGCGGGCGCCGCCGACAGCGCCCGCCCGTGCCGGCGGTGGCGCCGATGCGCAGGAAGCCCCGGCGGTCTGCCCGGGCTCCCCGGCGCCGGCGGGCACGCGGGCGGTCCGTTCTGACCGCCCGGGATCGGGTGGCCGGACAGGGTCCGCCCAGTGCGCCCCGGCCGCGGGGACAGGGCCGCGCAGAGCGGCGTCCCTTCTGAACGAAGAATCGTTTCTCTGGCGCCGGTCACGACCAGCGTGCATCGCCGACGGGCGGTGCGGTGCCCTTCGCCACCTGTCACTCCCGATCAACGACACGTCCGTTCTTCGGTAACTCGCGTGGATCGCCGATCACCCCATCGAGGCATTGCGCTGACGCCCTGCTGACGCGTGAGCACCGCTGGTCGCAGCACGCCGCAAGGATGTCAGACCGCTGCTTGCTGCACGGGAGTACGGCGCCGCCGCGCCCCTACAGCTCGTGGCGCACAGGCAGCGTCCCCTTGTCCCTCGTCCGGCCGACGACGCGTCGATGGTTCATCTCCCACTGCCGGGCGAGTTCGGTGAAGATCGGTTCCAAGTCGGGGCGCGGAATCGTTTCGCCGCCCGCTGGGCGCCCCCTGATAACGGCCGTGAACCACATGGTCGTGGTGGCTCCGTGCGGCCTCGCACCGCGTGCGGGGCCATCGGGCTGGGCTGCGTACGTCATGGTCGTCCTGGTGGCTGTCAGCCCGTCAGCGAGTCGACGGGGTGGGGTGGGCCGTTGCGAGGGCGTGAGCCCTGGCGGACAGGGCCGTGGGGGTGGCTGCCGTTGGGAACGGGGCTGGGGCAGGCTGCTTCAGGCGAGCCGGCGGCCGAGTTCGTCCAGCGCTTGGGCGGTGGCTGACAGGGGGTAGCGGGCGGCGTTGGCGTATCCGGCCTGGCGCAGGGCGGACAGCAGTCCAGGCGTGGTGCGCAGCCGGTCGATATCGCGGGCGAGCGCGGCGGCGCGGGTGAAGTCCGTCGCCAATCCGGAGGCGGCCAAGGACTCGCTCAGGCCCGGGACCGGCTGGTACAGCACGGGCAGACCGCAGGCTTGCGCTTCGAGGGCGACCGACCCCACGGTCACCGGGGTGAGCGCCGGTTTGACGAGCACGTCGTGGTCGGTGAACGCGCGCCACAGCTGGGGGCGGCTGAGCCAGCCGAGGTAGCGTGCCCGAATGCCCGCGCGTCGCAGCAGCGGCGCCAGGGCGTGGAAGTGAGTTCGGGGGGCGGCGATGCTCAGCTCGATGCCGGGGATCGCGGCCAGGCCCTTGATCAGGTGGGCGGCGCCTTTCTCGAGGGTCAGTTGTCCTGCGTACAGCAGCCGCAGATGGCTGGCTGACCTGTGGGGGTGCCGGGGCGGAGGAGTGGTGAGCAGGTGGTCGGGGATGCCCCACGGGATGCGGGTGATCTTGTGGTTACTGATCGGGGCGAGCTGGAGCAGTTGGTCGGCCATGACGTTCGTGGGCACCACGATGATGTGAGCGGCTCGGGCGCTGTCGCGCAAGAGCTGCAACTGCTCCCGGTGAGCCGCGGCACGGATCAGGTCCGTGCCGTGCACCAGGGCGATGCGGGGGTGCTGGGGCAGGGCGCGGATCAGGGCCGGGGTGGCGCCGGACGTGAGGTTCTGCAGGTGTAGGACACCGATTTGGGCCGGGTCGAGTGCGGTGCTGAGGGCCGTGCGCAGCGCGAGGACGTAGCGGCCGAAGTCCGGCCCGTCCAGGCACTTGCCCGCCACTGCCAGCAGTTCCAGTCCTTCGGGCGGCAGGCGGCGGGGGCCGGCCGCAGCAAGCATGAAGGCGCGGGAAGGGATGAGGGCGTCCCGGCCGGTGTACAGGTCGAGGAACCGTCCGACACTTCCGGCGGGGCTGCCTGCGGGCAGGTCCAGGAAGGTCGCGGCCAGCGACCCGGACGATACAGCGGTCATGGTGTTCACCGGCGGTCTCCTGGGCTCTCCACGGCGGTGTCGTCGTGGCGGCAGGGGTCGCCCGCGGTCCGGAGGGGAGCAGGTCGGCATTCGCCCCGTACCGCGGGCAGGCATCGAGGGTCCCGGGTGGCGTCGGCCGTGCGGAGCGTGGTCGCCGGGGTGTGCTCGCCGCCCCGGAGGGTCGATTCAGGAGGGTCCGCAGCCCGCCGGGTGCGGCGTACCGCTCGCGCCGGCGGAGGTCGTCTCGCTCTCTGGCCTGCAGGTCTCGTCACGACCTCAGCATCATCACGCCCCCGGCCTGCTGCGGGTCATTTGTCCAGACCGACAGGCTCTCCTGTCCGGAGCGACAACGACGCCGGCACCGGGGGAGTGCCGGGCGAACAGGTGCCCGGCACGGTGGTGAGGCCGGGCACCTCCCGCACCAAGCCGGCTGCAGCCTCCCCGGGACGCGCCGGAGGCCATGTCCGGGCCGACAGGCTTTTCTGTCTCAGCGGACAATGACCGGACACGGGCCAAGGCGTTAAAGGAGGTTCGGGGCGAACGTTCGCCCCGGCACGGCAGGGGGCGAGCGATGCGCTCCCGAGTGCCCCGCCGCGGACTCCAACGGCATCGGCACCGTCCTGACGCTTCGTCAGTAAGGTGCTGAAACCGTGCTGAAGGCATGTCGGTCCGTCCAAGGGGAACTCGGCAGCGCTGCGTTTGCAGCACACTGGCCCTCCCGTAGCTCTCCCGGCGGCCGCGAGGGCCGAAGGCCAATGACCAAGTGAGGCTGAGGCGTGCCCAAGATAGCGCTGGATCCGATCATTGCTGACCTGGCACGGGCACTGGCCGTCCGGCTTGACGCGCTGGTCCTCCAGACGGCCGAGGTGATCCTCGGCGAGATCGAGAACTACCGGAGCGAGGAGGTGCACCTCGAGGACCTGCACACCCAAGTGCGGCACAACCTCAGCTGCACGCTCACCCACCTCGCCGACGGCCAGGCCCTGGACCTCACGCGGTCCATGGAGACCGGCCGGCTCCGTGCCCTCCAGGGGATGCCGCTGCCGGAGGTCCTGCGCGCCTACCGGCTGGGCTGTATGTGCTTCTGGGAGCAATTGCTGAAGGAAGCGGACCGGGTGGGACCCCAGGCGCAGACGGCGATGCTGAATGCGGCCACCTATATCTGGGAGATGAAGGACAGCTACTGCACGGCGGTGACCACCGCCTACCGCGACACCCTCGCGGAGCGGATGGTCGAGACCGACCGCCGGCGGTCGGCCCTCCTGGCTGCACTGATCGACGGACCGCCCCCGGGCAGCGACACCGTCTGGGAAATCGCCCGCATGCTCGGCTTCCCGTACCAGGGCACGTTCATCCTGGTGGCGGCGGAGGCCGTCGTGGTCGGCGACCCGCCGCTGCCCGGCCTGGACGCCAAGTGCCGGGCGGTCGACGTCGGCTCGGCGTGGCGGGCGCAGCCGGGCTATGAACTCGGCGTGCTCTCCTGCCCGCGGGGCCAAGCCGTGGAGCTCGCGCTGGAGGCCGTCCGGGCCTCGGCCACCGGGCGCGTGGGGGTGAGCCCCGCCTACGACCGGCTCGATCAGACGAGCCGTGCGCTGCGGTACGCCCACGTCGCCCTCGAGTCCCTGCCGCCCGGTATCGCAGCAGTGCGCCAGCTCGACGACACCCCGCTGACGGAACTGGTGATCAGCAACCTGGAGAACACCCAACGGGCCGTGCGCCGCATTCTCGGCGGTGTGCTGGCCCTGCCCGATGAGGACCGCACGACCTTGCTGGCCACCGCCCAGGCCTGGCTCGATGCCCGGGGGTCGGCCGCCGAGGCGGCACGGGCGCTGTACTGCCATCCCAATACGGTGCGGTACCGCATGCACCGCCTGGAGGAGTTCCTGCGCGGCCCGTTGGACAACCCGAAGATCGTTGCCGAGCTGTCCATGGCGGTGGACGCCGTGGGCGCGTTCCCCACCCTGCTGGGGCACCACCCCGTCCCGCACCATCCGTGAGCTCGCCCGCCGGCTACCGGTGACGCGTGGCCAGGGCCCGACCCGGTGCAGCCGTGGCGAACATGATCCGTGCTCGGCAGCGGATGCGGGGATGGGTTCGCGTGCGCGGGTCGGGCCAGGAGAATCCATCGCCCGCATCCTGGCCGTCCCACCCCCGTGGGCATGTCCCGCCCGACCCCACCAGGTCCACCCGGGTCCTGATCCACGCCGCCGACCTCCGATGACGACCGTGAGCGCCATGGCTGGGGTGAGTCCGCTGGGCTCCAGCCGTCTGCGTGCTCATCGGACGGGGGCGTGCGGTGCGGGGAGCGTCAGCGGGGGTCGACGCGGAAGGCGATCATCGCGGTGTCGTCGCGCCCGTCGGACAGGTGCTGCAGTTGGGTGAGGAGCGCGGACAGGTCGGCGGTGCGGTGCTGTGCTGCTGCCTGAAGCAGGCGGTGCTGGCCCTCGTCGAGGTCGGTGGTGGGGGTTTCGATGAGGCCGTCGGTGTAGTACACGAGGGTGTCGCCCGCACCGAGGGTGTGGGTGTGGGTGACGCGGACCATCTCCGCAACAACGCACAGCGGCGCGTCCTGGCCGCTGCCGTGCAGGAAGCGGGGCTCACCGCGCGCGGGAAGGAGCAAGGGTGGCGGATGCCCGGCATTGGACCAGGACATCAGCCAGCTGCCGTCGGCTTGCCGTCGCAGGTGGGAGTGGACGGCGGTGGTGAAGGTGGCGATGTTCAGCCCTTCCGCCGCGTCGTCCAGCAGACTCAGGACCGTCGAGGGCGTGCCGTCTGGCCCCTTGCTCCAGGCCAGGGCCCGCAGCATGCTGCGCATCTGACCCATGGCGGTGGCCGCGGTGAGGTCGTGTCCCGCGACATCCCCGATGTCCAGGGTGAGGGTGCCGTCGGGATGCAGGATCGCGTCGTACCAGTCGCCCCCGATCTCGGTCGACGAACTGGCCGGCTGATAGCACGCCGCCAAGCTGCCTCCCGGTACGGCCGGCGGTTGCGTGAGATGGGCCCGCTGCAGCTTCAGCGCCGTACGACGTGCCTGCTGCAGATCGAGGACCTTACGGATCGGTCGACGCGCGTGGTGCAGCACCTCGCGCAGCAGCTCGACTTCGGCTGGTCCGGGAAGGGGCGAATCGCCGGTGGAGACGGCTACCGCATAGCCGAGGACGAGCTCGTCGACGACCAACGGAACCAGCGTCAGGCTGGTGGCCCCCGAGGCGGCCAGCCACTGCTCGGTCACTTCGGGCACCAGGTCGGGCGGTGCGGGGTGGCCGGGGGACAGAGCGATGGTCTTGGGTAGGCCGCTGTGGAGCACGTGGCGCACGGCGTCGGTGGCGGTGACCTGCTGCGCTTTGAGGGGAGCAGGTGGGGGAAGGTCCCCACGGGCTGCCGACGCCACGCGCCGGGCACTGACCGGTGCGTTGTCCGGCAGCGGCCACTCGTCATGGGACAGCAGGAGAATGACGCAGGCGTCGGCGAGTTCGGGCACGACCACCTTGACCACCTCGGCGAACGCCTCGGCCAGACTGCCGCCCGATGCCTCGGCGACCTGGGCGACCAGGCGGTCGCGCAGACTGGTGCTCCAGGTGTCCTCGACATCGACCGTGGCGGCGATCCACTCGTCGACCTGCCCGTCGCGCACGATGGGCACGCCCCGGGTGGTCATGTGCCGATAGGAGCCCTCTTTGGTCCGCACCCGGAAGGTGCTCTGGAAGATTCCAGGCGGCTCGGTGGTGGCCGCCGTCCTCCAGGCGCGACTGAGCTTGTCGCGATCCCGGGGATGGAGGTACGCGTACCAGTCCTTGTCGGCTCGGCCGCGCCAGGGAACTCCGGTCAGTTGCTCCCAACCGGAGACGATCTCCGCCATCGAGCCGTCCGCATGCATCACCCACACCATCTGGGACACTGCGGAGACCAAGGCTTCGTAGCGTTGCAGCGCAATCGTCTCGGCGCTGGTATCCATGGTCAGCATGAGGACCCCGACGCCATTGGGCGTGGTCACGGGGGTGCACGAGTACACGAAGTAGCGTGCCTGTTCCACCGCCCCGGGATCGGGCCGGCGCGAACCCGTGAGCTGACACGGGCGGCCCGTGGTGAACACGTCGTCCAGGGCGGTCAGAAACTCGGCCGAATCCGGCTCGGGGAAAATCTCCCGCGCGGGCCGGCCGAGCGTGCGTACGCCGAGCATCCTGGCGCACGCCGCATTCGTGTAGACGAGCCGGTGGTCAGGCCCGGCGAACATGGCTACCGCCGCCACCGACTCCTCGAACAGCTTCGGGTTCAAAGACTGCTGCGGGCTCAACGCCGACCTGCCGCGGCTCGCACTTGCCGGAGTGCACGGCCGCCGGGATGCGCCGCGGAAGTATGGCTGCGGCTCACTCAGGGCCTCTTTCGTATCGGCGACGCCATGCCCGTCCGATCGTGCCTGCCGGCGCATCGCCACCGTTCGCGCCACGCCGTTCGCGCCGCAAAACGGTCAGGGGCGCCGTTCCTGGGTCCTGGTGGGGTCGCTTGCGCCAATCCATGCCAGAGGTGCCAGCGGTGCATGACCTGCACGATCGACGGTGGCGGACAGGCGTTGCCGGTGAGTGGCCGATGCCTGTGCGGAGGTTGCCTGCGGGCGGTCAAACACGAGCAGTATGCCCCTGAAATCTCCGTACCGCCGTGCCCGCGCCCTGGCCCGGGCGGACGCACGGGACACCTTGCGAGGGCTGATCCCGCCCTGCTCCTCCGGCCCCGATTCGGGCCGGGCCCGAGCACGCGGATCCAACGCTGCACTGCCCGCGGGCGCATCCGGGGCGCTCCGTCCTCAGCCGGGGCAGGGCAGCAGAACGGAGTCCCATCATGAGCACTGCCTTGTCTTCTCGCTTACCGCAGCACAGATTGCCCCGCCGCCTGAGTGTTCTCTGCTCGGCGGCGTTGCTGTCCCTGTCCGGGATGTTCGCCCTGGCCGCTCCCGCCCAGGCCGCGGCGCCCGCCAACGACAACTTCGCCAACGCCCAGAGAGAGCCCGTCACCTTCAGCGACGTCACCAGCAACGTCGACGCCAGCGTCGAGGCGGGCGAACCGGGCGCCTCCTGCGGCCTGAGCGCCTAGAAGACCGTCTGGATTCGGTGACCACCGTCGGCGCCGCCACCCTCACCGTCGACACCGCCGGGTCGAACTTCGACACCGTGCTGACCGCCTACACCGGCGCCAGCCTCGCCACGCTGACCGAGGTGGCCTGCAACGACGACGGACTCGGCGTGGGCGGGGCCTCGACCATGACCTTCTCCGCCGGCGCCTCCACAACCTACTGGCTCCGCGTCGACGGCTACGAGGTCAGCCAAGGCGGCAATCAGGGGACCGTGGTGATCAACTTGCAGTTCCTGCCGACCTGCACCATCACCGGCACCGCCGGCAACGACACGATCAACGGCACCAACGGGGACGACGCCACCTGCGGCCTGGGTGGTGACGACACCATCAACGGCGGGAACGGAAACGACACCATCTCCGGCGGGCCCGGTGCCGACACCATCGACGGCCAGAACGGCAGCGACACCCTCTACGGGGATCTGGGGGACGTCGACCTCGACGGCCAAAACGGCAACGACACCCTGTACGACCACACCGGCACCGACACCATGAGCGGCTCCCTGGGCAACGACAACATCGACGTCCAGGACGGCGCCGGCAGCGACACCGCCAACGGCGGCCTCGGTTCCGACACCTGCGCCATCGACGCAGGCGACACCGCCACCAGCTGCTGACTGCGGACCCAGCCCCTGCCTGAATCCTCCGCTGCGGGGCTGCCACCAACCAGATGAGGGGTGGCCCGGCCCCCAGCGGGCCACCCCTTCGCGGGCAGCCCGTCAGGCGGGCTGCGCGGCAAGCGCTGGGGCGGGGGCTTTGCGGGCCGTGCTGGTCTCACGGAGTATCAGCAAGCCTGTGATCGCGATGAGTGCCGAGGTCAGGCCGTGGATCCCGGCCGCTGCGGAGAGGGAGCCGTGGTGGGCCAGGACGTTGATCATGTCGCCGAACGGTCGCCCGCAGGCCAGCTCGGCAGGCCAACGCCGGGAGCGGATGCCTCCGGGATCAGGATGAAGGACAGCCCGAGGTAGAGGACGAACAGGGCGCCGACGGTGGCCAGGAGGGTGTTGACGTTCTTCAGGGACATGCGACCTCTCCTTCGATGGTCGACCGGGATGGGGCAGGGCTCTCAGCGGCGGGCGTAGCTGGGGTGGCCCGATGACGCGCCGGATGGTGTGGGTCGGGTACGTCTGCCTGGGCGGGGTGTGTCGGTCGTCTGGCCCGACCGGGCCGCTCAGATACTGCGGGACGCGGCGCCACCCGGATGTGCGGGTCGCACACGACGTCGTCGGGGAACGCGGCGGCCCGGCGCGCGCTTGGGGCGCACGGCCGGGCGGGTGGGCCGGAGGGCTCAGGCGAGGGCGGTGACCAGCAGGGCGAAGGCGGCGACGATGACGGCGACCCGGAGGTAGTGCCACCGGCCCCAGCGGTTCAGCTGCTCCTTCCAGTCCGCGGGCCGGTTCTCCGGGGTCCATGTCTTGTTCCGGTTGTTGATCGGGACCAGCAGCAGGATCGACATGACCACGCTGAGGACCAGCAGCCCGCCGGCGGTGACGACGAGGCCGGTGCCGTGGTCGTCCCACCCGGCGGCCGCCCATATACCGACGAGGACGACCGAGCCGATGTACCAGAACGGCATCACGGCGCCGAGCATGCGGCCCCCGTGGGCGTGGCCGAGTTGGCCGCTGTCCTCGGGGAGGGCGTCGAGGATCCGGTTCATGATGAAGGCGACGGAGAACTCCACCCCCACCAGCAGGCCGACGACCACGGTGGTGACGACCTCGAGCGCGTTGAGCATGATGATTCTCCTGTGATCTAGCGTTGCTAGGTGATGGTGCAACGCTAGACCTACCGCCGCTCTCATGTCTAGCGGTGCTAGGATCAAATTATGTCGGTACAGGAACGCAAGGAACGCGAACGGTCGGTCCGCGAGCGCCTCATCGTGGCCACGGCCCGCGAACTCGCCGAGCAGCAGGGCTGGGACGCGGTCACCACCCGCCGGCTCGCCGAGTGCATCGAGTACAGCCAGCCCGTCCTCTACAGCCACTTCCGCGGCAAGCGCGAGATCATCGGCGCCGTCGCCCTGGAGGGCGCCACCGAGATGGCCGCGGCGATGCGGGCCGCGACCGCCGCCGCGGACGGCCCGCGCGCCCGGGTGATGGCTCTCGCGCGCGCCTACCTCGACTTCGCCGCCCGCCATCCGGCGGTCTACGACGCCATCTTCCAGCTCGACGGAGGTCTCGCCTATGCACAGGAGGACACTCCGGAGCCTTTGAAGGACGCCTTCGCCGCACTCCTGGAGAGCCTTGCCGAGGTCGCCGGGGACGGCGTCCACCCGGGCCTGTTCACCGAGTTGTTCTGGGCTTCCCTGCACGGCCTGGCGACCCTGACCCGATCGCGACGGCTGCTGCCGGAAGACGCGGAGCAGCGGGTGGAACTGCTGGTGGACCGCCTCATCGTGCTGTGACGCACCCTTCCGGCGAACTGTAGTCGGGGTTTCCTCACACCTGCCGGCGGCAGCGGAAGCCGACCTGCCCACCCGGAAGGCTCTCCACCCCCAGGCCAAGATCAAGATCTGTAGCTGGTCCTAGGTTCACCACGAGACCGGGTACAGGGGTCATGGCACCGTCCTCCTGCGGTGCCCTAGCGTCGTGCCATGACGATTCCAGCCGGACTGAGACGCACGGTCCTCCGGGCGCAGCGGGACACCGGCTTTCTTGCCGCTGGTGTGCTGCCGCACCTGGCGCTGGTGCCCGTGTGGTCCTGGGCGGCGACGACGACCGCCAGGACGGGGAACTGGCTCCTTGCGGTTGCCGTGTCGGCCGCCCTGGTCCTGCTCGGCACCCCGCTGCTGACGGCCGTTCAGCGGGCTCGCTGCCGGGTGCTCATCGGTGTGGACGTCCCCCGGTTCACCCCCACCGCGCCGGAGCAATGGACGTGGGCCGCGACCGCCCGGTGGCTCGCGGTGACGCGGCCTTGGCGCAAGATCGGTTACCACCTGCTGCTGGGCCCGCTGCTCGCGCTCCTGGAGCTGCTGCTGCTCGTCGCGGCAGCGGCGTGCCTGGCGGGTGTCTTCGCCTACGCCTGGTCACCGGCGCTGCCAACCGGAGTCCGCCAGGACTGGTTCGGCAACCTGACCCAGCTGCCGGCGTACACAGCGGCCGGTCTTCTCCTCCTGTGCGCCCTGCCCTGGACCGCGCGGGTAGTAGCCCGGACCGAGGCGCGGCTGGCGTTGGTCCTGCTCGGGCCCAGCCGGGCGCAGCGGCTCCAGGAGCGGGTCGATCAGCTGGCCGTGAGCCGGACCGGCCTGATCGAGGCCGTCGACGCGGAGCGCCGCCGGATCGAGCGCGACCTGCACGACGGCACCCAGCAGCGGTTGGTGTCTCTCGCGGTCAACCTGGGTCTGGCCATGGCCACCCGCCCGGACCTGCCGAGTGATGCCCGCGAGGTGATCGGGAGAGCACACCTGGAGGCGAAGGAGGCGATCGCTGAGCTCAATGACCTGGTACGGGGGCTGCACCCGGCCGTGCTCGAAGACCGTGGTCTGGACGCGGCGTTGTCCGGGCTGGCTGCCCGCACGCCCCTGCCGGTGCGGCTGCGGGTCGATCTGGACGAGCGGGTGGCGCCCAACGTGGAAGCGGTCGCGTACTTCGTGATCTCCGAAGCGCTGACCAATGCAACGAAGCACGCCCACGCGATGCGGATTGAGGTGATGGTCCGTCGGGTCGGCGAGGTGCTGCGCGTGCGCGTGACCGACGACGGGCTGGGCGGTGCCGACGTCGCCGCCGGTACGGGGCTGACCGGGCTGGCCAAGCGGGTCGGCTCCCTCGACGGGGCCTTCCACGTCAGCAGCCCCGTTGGCGGGCCCACCACCATCACCGCGGAGCTGCCGTGCGCGCGGTGATCACCGGGGATCCGGTGCTGCTGCGGTCGGCCTGATCCAGGCGCGGAGAGGGCCGGGCCCAGGTCGCCGACGAAAGCCCGCGGCGACCAAGCGGATGGCTCCGACTACCGGACCGGACGGGCAGCTGCGCTGCTGCCACCCACCGACCCCCTGCGGTGCGCGGAGGCGCCGGTGCAGACACAGCCGGCCCGGCGCTGACGCCCGAGCGCAAGCATGGACGCCGCGCCCTGGAGGGGGCCGCAGGACGGTAGGCGGACCGGCGGCCCCCAGTGCGCCCATGCCTCAGGAGCGGTGGGCGGGCGCACCCAAGTCGCCCGGGATGCGGTCCGGCCCCGGGGCTGCCTTTGCGCCCGTGGCGGCGGCCCGGTGCCCTCGGCGCGGCCCCGATGCGGGGGCCGGAGGCGGTGGCCAACCCTGCAGTTTTGCAGGCCCCGCTAACGTCTCACTCACGTTTCGCTTACGCCGCGCCCAGGGCTGTGACCTGCTGGAATCGGGTGGTCATCGGGCTTGCCCGGAGCCGGGCAGGCGGTACAGCATGACCTTGTGTGACATCGGTGTTAACAGCTCGGGCGGTTTCAGGCGAGCGAAGCGGCGTGAGCGGGATCGATGGCGTGCTCGAGTGGCTGGTGCTGCGTGAGGCGGCGGAGTTCGTCGAGCACGAGCTGGCCGAGGCGGTGGCGCTCGGCCCCCATGGCGCCGCCCAGGTGCGGGGTCAGGACGACGTTGGGAAGGGTGAACAGTGGCGAGTCGGCGGCCGGAGGCTCGGGGTGCGTTACGTCCAGGACAGCGGTGAGGTCGGGCCGGGCGTGCAGGACCTGCGCGGCGGCGGCCTCGTCGATCAGTGCGCCCCGCGCGGTGTTGATCAAAGTGGTGCCCGGCCCCATGGAGGTCAGCAGGCGGGCTCCGATCGAGCCGCGGGTCTGCGGCAGCAGCGGTGCGTGCAGGCTCACGACGTGGCAGGTGGCGAAGAGTGCCTCGATGGGGACCAGCCGCACGCCCGCGCGCCGGGCGGTCTCCGCGGAGGCGATGGGATCCGTGGCGAGGACCTCGACGTCGAAGCGGGCGAGGTGGGCGGCGACGAGCCGGCCGATGTGGCCGAGTCCCAGCAGGCCCACCCGTGAGCGGTAGGCGCCTGGGACCGCGGGATCGGTGGGGAAGCGGCGGCTCTGTGCCACCTCCCGCGCGATGCGATGGGCCTGCTTCAGGCCGAGCAGGACGTGGGCGAGGGTGAACTCCGCCACCGGTACGGCATTGGCCGCGGCGGCGGAGACGATCGGGATGTCGCGGTCCCAGAAGGCGGGTGTGGTCAGGTGCCGCACGGATCCCGCCGCGACGAGAACGGCCCGCAGTCGCGGGGCACGGGTCAGGAGGGCGTCATCGAGCACCGGTGCCCCCCAGCCCGTGAGCAGCAGGTCGACGCCGGCCAACACTGCTGGGTCGGCGGCGAGTTCCTCCCGGGTGCGGGGCGGCCCCTGCCAGCGTACGAGGCGGCCGATCTCGGCCAGCACGTCGGGCGGGTAGACGTCGGCCCGGCGTTCTTCCTCCATGACGAGCAGGGCTGTCGGTGCGTCGACCGGTGCGTTCATGTCGGGCTGGTCTCCTCGGCCTGTCCGGGGCCGGACCGGCGGCCGGACGGTCGGCGGTCCGTGCTCGGATGTGGTGGTAAGCGTCTGACTGGATGTTGCGGATTGGTGGGGCCTGTGTGGTGTCCGGCCTCTGGCTCGCCGAAACCATACATCGGATCACTGGAAAGTCATCGCTCTCGCTCTCCCGGCCTCGCGGTCAGAGGTCGGATGGCTGCTGTGAGCGACGGATGGGGCCTCGCAGAGCGACGGTTCGCCGGAAGAGACGTACGGATTGCCACCGTAGGCGACCTTTCGTCCGTATCGAAAGGGCCGTCTCATCGGTCGCACCGCGTGAGCAAGGCCGGGAGGGTGTCCACCGAATTTGTTTGCCAGTCAGCCAAACCCCTCGTTATTCATCGGACTATTGACCCTCGTTTCGGACCCGGCTACCGTCCCAGCAAGCGCTTTCCAGGCCACTGTGTTGCAGCGAAATCAGGAGTCGTCATGCAGAGATCACGATGGATTGGTGCCGGGGCCCTCGCCTCGGTCCTGATCCTCACCAGCTGTTCGGCCGGGCCTGCGGGAGTGGATGCCAAGCAGGACACCAAGGCGCCGCTCGAGCTCTGGACCAGGACGACGCCGGGCGGGCCGGGGGAGAAGGGCGCGCTGCAGCTCGCCGCCGCCTTCGAGAAGGCCACCGGCTTCCACGTCAAGGTCACGGCGATCTTCGATGACTTCGAGACCAAGCTGCAGCAGCGGGCCGCCCAGAAGAAGCTGCCCGACATCGTCATGAACGACGTGACGCAGCTGGGCACCATGCACAGCCAAGGTCTGCTCCGGGAAATCGACCTGAGCAAGATCAAGGACAGCAAGCAGATCAACGAGCAGGGGCTGAAGTCCGGGAAGAGCCTGGACGGCAAGCAGTACGGCCTGCCGTTCTCCGCACAGGCCTCCGCGCTGCTGATCCGCAAGGACTGGCGCGAGAAGCTCAAGCTCGACGTCCCGCACACCTGGGACGACTTCGCCGCGATGGCCACGGCCTTCACCACCCAGGACCCCGACGGGGACGGCAAGAACAACACCGCCGGCCTCGCCGCCCCGCTGTCCACCAAGCGCGGCTACGCCTCCTGGTACTTCTCCAACTTCCTGTGGGCCGCGGGCGGTGACTTCATCACCGAGTCCGGTCAGGGCAAGTACAAGCCGGCCATGACCACCGCGGCGTCGGTGCAGGCCATGCAGTGGTTCCGTGACCTGGGCTGCAAGGCCAAGGCCATCCAGCCCGGCGCGGTGACCATGGACACCCCGCCGACGAACGAGACGTTCGAGTCCGGTCGCGCCGGCATGTTCGTCGTCGGCCCCTATCTGCTGCCGCGCTTCGACAAGTCCCTGGGCAAGGACAAGTACGAGGTCGTACCGATGCCCAAGGGACCGAAGGACGCCACCGTCCTGGCCGAGGGCGGCTCCGTCTACCTGATGGCCGGCTCCGACAACCAGGCCGGCCAGGACGCCTTCGCCAGCTTCGCGGTCTCCGTCGAGGGCCAGAAGAAGGGCATGGAGGGCGCCACCGGCTACACCGTGCAGCTGCCGGTCAACACCGCCGTGGACATCTCCCAGATCCGCCCCGACCCGCGCTGGGCCACCTACGCCAAGGCCTACAAGGACTCCGGGCGCTACGCACCTTCCATCCCGAACTGGACCCCGGTCCGGCAGGCGACCGCGGACGCGGTGAACGCGTTGATGGCGGACTGCGGCCTGGATCTCAACGCCAAGCTGGGTGCGCTCGACAAGCAGCTCGGCGACATCCTCAAGGAGCAGGGGATCGCCGCGTCATGAGCCTCGACCAGGCGGAATCGGCCGCCCGTGCGGCGGCCGACTCCGCCCCCCGCGAAGCGGCCCGCCGCGGCGGCGGGACCCCCGGCCGCCGGGTGCGCAGCCGCCGTGCCGGCCGCTGGTGGACGCCCTGGCTGTTCCTGGCCCCGGCGCTGCTGCTCTTCCTGTACTTCAAGTTCATCCCCATGGCCAGCGCGCTGACCATGTCCTTCCAGGACGTGCAGCCCTACCTGGGCAACCGGTGGGTCGGCACCGAGAACTACGCCACGGTGCTGGAGTCGACCGGGTTCCGCGAAGCGGCCTGGCACACGGTCGTGCTCGCCGTCGGGGAGACCGTCGGCGCGATGACCCTCGGCTTCGCCCTGGCCCTGCTGATGGAGGGCCAGAGCCGGCGCCTGAGCTTCGTGCGCTCCGCGGCGTTCCTGCCCGTGGTGGTGCCGCTCGCGGTCGTCGCCGAACTGTGGCGGATCATGTACCACCCGACCGGGGACGGCATGCTCAACTCCGTGCTGGGCCTGGTGGGAGCGGGCCCGTCGGGGTTCATCAACGACCCCGACACGTCGATGGCCTCCATCATGCTCACCGGCATCTGGCGCGGCGCCCCCTACGACATGATGATTTTCCTCGCCGGTCTGACGAGTGTGGACCGCGGCCTGTACGAGGCGGCGAAGGTCGACGGGGCCTCGCGGCGGCAGCGGGTGTGGTACGTGACGGTGCCCGGCTTGCGGTCGGTGTTCTCGATCCTGTTCATCCTCGCCGCGATCCGCGGACTGCGCGTGTTCACCGAGGTGTTCCTGCTGACCAACGGCGGGCCCAACGGCTCCACCGAGGTCGTCATGACCCTCATCTACAAGCTCGGCCTCGAGCAGAACCGGCTCGGCGTCGGCGCGGCGGGAGCGGTCCTGCTGTTCGTCGCGACGCTGATCTTGACCATCGTCGTCCAACTGCTGCGGCGGAGGGAGAGCAAGTGAGTGCGCCGACCGAGACCGCGCTGGGCCTGACCGAGAGCCGGAGCATCGGCGGGCGGATCCTGAAGGCCGTCATCTACCTGCTGGTCCTGACGATGTTCGCGGGCCCGCTGCTGGCCCTGCTCGTCGGTGCCTTCGGCCACATCAAGGACCCGACCCAGCTGAGCGTGGTGCCCAAGGGCTTCACGTTGGACAACTTCCGTATCGCCTTCGACCAGGGGGTGCTCAAGTACCTGCTGAACTCGTTCTTCGTCGTCGGCTTCGGGCTGCTGCTCCAGGTCGTCGTGTCCGTGCTGGCCGGCTACGCGCTGGCCCGGAAGGTCTTTCCCGGCATGACGCTGGCGCTCGTGGCCATCCTGGCGACGCTGATGCTGCCCGAGGAGATTTTGGCCCTGCCGCTGTCGGTCATCCTCTCCGACCTGCCGGTCGTGCACTTCAACCTCATCGGCACCCTCGCCGGCATGATCGTGCCGCTGGGCGCCTGGGGCTTCTCGATCCTGGTGATGACCGAGTTCATGAAGGACGTACCGCGCGAACTCGAGGAGGCCGCCCGCATCGACGGTGCCGGCGACCTGCGGATCTTCGCCCAGATCATTCTGCCGATGTGCAAGCCCGCCCTCGGCGTCATCGGGGTCTTCGGCTTCACCATGATCTGGGACCAGTACCTGCTGCCGCTGCTGGTGTCCACCGACTCCTCCTCGTACACCCTGCCGCTGGCGCTGCGCACGCTGCGGGTCGACCCGTCCGTGACCCCCGGCGTGGTGATGGCCGCCTCCCTGCTGGCCCTGCTGCCCTCGGTCATCGTCTTCCTGTTCTTCCAGCGGTCCTTCGTCAGCGGGCTGTCCTCCGGAGCCCTCAAGGGCTGACCCCGCCGACCCGCGCGACCCGGCGACCGACGCGCGGCGCACCCCGCTGACCCCCGGCACGAGAAAGAGCGATACGCCATGACTCCGAGCGCTGACACCCCGCGGCCGCACCCGTCCGCGCCCCCGGCTCCCGCGGCAGGTCCGGAGACCGAGTGGTTCACCACCGCCCGGTTCGGCATGTTCGTCCACTGGGGTCTGTACTCCCTCGCCGCCCGGCACGAGTGGGTCAAGAACCGTGAGCAGCTGACCGACGAGCAGTACCAGGTGTACTTCGACCACTTCGATCCCGACCGCTACGACCCCGCCCAGTGGGCCAAGGCGGCCAAGGCCGCCGGCATGCGGTACGTCGTGCTCACCACCAAGCACCACGACGGGTTCTGCCTGTGGGACAGCGCCCTGACCGAGTACAAGGTCACCAACACCCCGCACGGCCGTGACCTGGTGGGGCCGTTCGTGGAGGCGTGCCGCGCCGAGGGACTCCAGGTCGGCCTGTACTACTCGCTGATCGACTGGCACCACCCGTCGTTCCCCGTGGACGGCACCCACCCGCAGCGCGACGACGCGGCGTTCAAGGCCGCCACCGCCGACCGCGACATCCGCGACTACCAGCGCTACCTGCACGGGCAGGTCCGCGAACTGCTGACCGCGTTCGGGCGCATCGACTACCTGTTCTTCGACTTCTCCTACGCCGGGCGCAGCTGGTGGGGCGGCAAGGGACCCGACGACTGGGACGCCCCGCAGCTGCTGCGGACCATCCGCGAACTGCAGCCGCACGTGCTGGTCAACGACCGGACCGGCCTGCCCGGGGACTTCGTCACCCCCGAGCAGTACCAGCCGTCCGGCCCCATGACCGACCACGGGCAGCCCGTGCTGTGGGAGGCCTGCCAGACCCTCAACGGCAGCTGGGGCTACGACCGCGACAACCTGGACCACAAGAGCCCCGACCTGCTGATCCGCATGCTCGTCGACGGGGTGTCCAAGGGCGGCAACCTGCTGCTCAACGTGGGACCCACCGGCCGCGGCACCCTCGACCCGCGCGACAGCGCGGCCCTGGAGGAGATCGGCCGGTGGACGCAGCTGCACGAGCGGTCGATCCGCGGCTGCGGCCCCTCGCGGTATCCCGCCCCCGCCGAATGCCGCTACACCCAGCGCGGCGACCGGCTCTACGTCCACCTGTTCGCCTGGCCGCTGCGGCACCTGCACCTGCCGGGTCTGGCCGGCCGGGTCCGCTACGCGCAACTGCTCCACGACGCGTCCGAGATCATCCCGGTGCACATCGACCCGGACCGGCCCGCGGTCAACACCGAGATGGGCGGCCAGCCCGCCGGAACGCTCACGCTGCAACTGCCGGTCCGGCGCCCCGACACCCCCGTCCCCGTCATCGAACTGTTCCTGGACGCCGCGGCGACCTGACCCGCCTCACCCGCCGTACCGGGGACATCCCCGCCGCGGGGCCCACCGCCCGGCGCCCGCCACACCACCGGGGCACCGTCCGGGACGCCGGGGACCGCCTTCCGGGCGCCCCGGTCCTCCACGACGCCCCGAGCTGCCGGCTGCGCGCACGAGCGCACACCGGACCACCGCTCGTCCCTGTCCATCACCCCTTTATGGAGGCACCATGCAACGCCGCACGTTCCTCATGGGCACCGCAGCAGGGGCGGCCCTGGCCGTCGCCCCCGTCGGCGGACCGCTGACCGCCAGCGCGAGCGCGAACGCCGCCCCGCGGGCCGTCCGCACGCTGGACGAGCTGCAGGCCGCGATCGACCGGGCCCGGCCGGGCGATCGGATCGTGGTGGCCGACGGGACCTACACCGTCCCCGCGGACCGCCCGCTGACGGTGCGCAACAAGCAGGGCACTCAGCGCGCGCCCATCACCATCGCCGCCCGCACGCGCGGCGGGGTCGTCCTGGAGGGCGAGCACAGCTTCGTCTTCGAAGCCTCCCACCACATCACCCTCAGCGGCTTCTCCTTCCGGCAGCGCAACACCCTCGACCTGCCCCCGGACTGCTCGTTCCTCCGGCTCAGCCGCAACGACATCCAACTGGCCGACATCGAGGGCATCCACTGGGTGATGGTGCGCGCGGACGACAGCACCGTCGACCACAACCACTTCCACGGCAAGAGCACCCTGGGCATCTACCTCGGCATCGAGGGCGCGGGCACCGACGAGATGGCCCAGCGCGTCCACGTGCACCGCAACTACTTCTCCGACCACACCTTCGCCGGCTCCAACGGCGGCGAGCCGATCCGCCTCGGCGTCAGCCCCCGGGCCCTGTCCAGCGCCCACGCGGTCGTGGAGTACAACCTGTTCGAGCGCGCCAACGGGGATCCCGAGGCGATCTCGGTCAAGAGCTCGGACAACACCATCCGGTACAACACCATCCGCAACAGCTTCGGGGGCATCGTCCTGCGGCACGGCAACCGCAACCGGGTCGAAGCCAACCACCTGGTCGACGGCACGGAAGGCGTCCGGATCTACGGCAACGACCATGTGATCGTCAACAACTACCTCGCCGGCCTGGCCGGGCGCGCCCTGGTCATCGGCAGCGGCTCGGAGCGCGACCACCTGCCCGGCGAGTCCCCCGAAGCGCGCCGCGGCAACGACGCCCCCGACCGGATCCTCATCGCGTACAACACCCTGCTGCACAACGGCGGCACCCTCTCCGGGGAGAGCCAGCGCCCGCACGAGCCGCGCAACGTCACCGTCGCCGACAACCTGCTCGTCG
The DNA here is from genome assembly GCF_040636125.1 of Streptomyces sp. NPDC006733. NCBI lineage: Bacteria > Bacillati > Actinomycetota > Actinomycetes > Kitasatosporales > Streptomycetaceae > Streptomyces > Streptomyces sp. NPDC006733. The sequence continues at coordinate 81,570 of NZ_JBEYJD010000009.1, forward strand.
CCGACACCGGCCAGCTGGTGGCGATGGCCACCACCGTGGACTTCACCTGGACCGGCAACCTGCTGTGGGGTGCCGCCGCGGACGGCAACATCCCCGCCGGCGGCGGCACCCGCATCGACCCGCAGCTGGTCGTGGACGCCCACGGCATCGCCCGCCCGGCCGCCGGCAGCCCGGCGATCGACGCGGGCACCCTGCGCTGGCCGCGCATCACCCACGACATCGACGGACAGCCCCGCGGCCGGACCCGCGACGTGGGCGCCGACGAGTACTCCCGCCACGCACCCCGGCGCGGACCCCTGACCCCGGCCGACGTCGGTCCCCAGGCCGGCTGACCGCACCGCCCACTTCGACGCAGGAGGCATCATGCAACGACGCACGTTCCTCAGAAGCACGGCCCTGGCCGCCCTGGCCGCCGTCCCCGTCACCGCCGCACTGTCGGGCAGCGCCTCGGCCGCCGACATCCCCGTCGCCTCCCTCACCGCACTGCAGAGCGCCATCAACGGCGCCGCACCCGGCGACCGGATCGTCCTCGCCGACGGCACCTACACGGTCCCGGCCGGCGGGGCGATCACCGTCTCCAACAAGAACGGCACGAGCGCAGCACCCATCACCATCGTGTCCCAGACCCGCGGCGGCGCGGTCCTGCGCGGCGCCCGCGGCTTCGTGCTCAGCAATTCCAGCAACGTCACCATCAGCGGCTTCGCGTTCCGGCAGAGCACCACCTTCGAGCTCCCCGCCGACTGCTCGGCGATCCGGCTGACCCGCAACGACTTCCAGCACGCGGACACCGGCGACCCGTACTGGCTCGTCGTGCGCGCGGACAACTCGAAGATCGACCGCAACCACTTCCACAACAAGACCACCGCGGGCATCTTCCTGGTCGTCGACGGCTCCGGCTCGACCGCGATGGCCCAGAACCTGCAGATCTTCCGCAACCACTTCTCCGACCACACCTTCACCGGCGACAACGGCGGCGAGCCCATCCGCCTGGGCGTCAGCGGCCGGGCCCTGTCCACCGCCGGCGCGTACGTGGAGTACAACCTGTTCGAACGCTGCAACGGCGACCCCGAGGCCATCTCGGTGAAGTCCTCGGGCAACACCGTGCGGTACAACACCATCCGCGACAGCCGCGGCGGCATCGTGCTGCGGCACGGCAACCGCACCCGGGTGGAGGGCAACTACCTGACCGGCGGCATCGACGGGATCCGCATCTACGGCAACGACCACGTGATCGTCAACAACTACCTCAGCGGGCTGTCCGGCCGCGCCCTGGTCGTCGGCAGCGGCACCACCCGCGACCACACCGCGGGGGAGACCGAGGACCAGCGGCGGGGCAACGACGCCTGCGACCGCGCGATCATCGCCCACAACTCCCTGATCAACAACGCCAGCACGCTTTCGGGCGAGACACGCACCTACGAACCGCAGAACGTCACCATCGCCGACAACCTGCTGGTCGGCGCCACCGGCAGCCTCGTCGCCATGGGAGCCACCACCGGCTTCACCTGGAAGAGCAACCTGCTGTGGGGCGCGGCCGCCAACGGCAACCTCCCCGCCGGCACCTTCACCCGGGCCGACCCGAAGCTCAGCCAGGGCGCGGACGGAGTGCTGCGGCTGACGGCCACCAGCCCGGCGATCGGCGCCGCCACCTTGGGCGGCACCCTCGTCACCGACGACCTCGACGGGGACCCGCGCGGCAGCGTCCGCGACATCGGCGCCGACGAGTACGCGACCACGCCCGCCCTCCGCCACCCCCTCACCGCCGCGGACGTGGGCCCGAACGCGCCCTGAGCCCACCCCGGTGCCGAGGCGCCACCCGCCGGACCGGCCCACCTCCCCGGGCCGGTCCGGCCCTCGCACCCGGTCCGCCCGGCCCCCGTCCGGGCGGACCGGACCACCACGCCGTCCCTCCCGATCATCCGTAGGCCACGTCCAGGAAAGCAGGGTCATGACCCAGGAGAGCAGACGGAGCACGGCAACCCGCCCCCCGCTGCGCCCGCCGGCCGAGCCCGAGGCCGGGCGGACCCGTCTGGGCCTGTGCTCGGTCACCTTCCGCCGGCTGCCCGCCGCCGAGGTCGCGCGCCGCGCGGCCGCCGCGGGCCTGGAGGTGATCGAGTGGGGCGCGGACGTCCACGCGCCCGCCGCCGAGCCCCGTACGGTCCGCGCGGTCCGGGAGGTCTCCGACCGCCACGGGCTGGCCTGCTGCTCGTACGGTTCGTACTTTCGCGCCACCCCCGCCGAGCTGGCCGCGTTCCCCGCCGTCGCCCGCGCTGCCGTGCTGCTCGGGGCACCGCGAGTCCGGGTCTGGGCCGGCAGCACCGGATCAGCATCCACCTCGCCGGAGCAGCGGCAGGCCACCGTGCACTGCCTGCGCGAGGCGGCCCGGATCGCGGCGGACCACGGGTTGGAGCTCGCGCCGGAGTTCCACGGCAACACCCTCACCGACACCGTCGCCTCGACGATCCAGCTGCTGGACGAGGTGGGCGCGGACAACGTTTGCACCTACTGGCAGCCACCCCTCGACATCCCCGCCGAGCAGGCCCTGGCCGGGCTCGTCCAACTCGGCGACCGGGTCACCGCTGTCCACGTCTTCTCCTGGTGGCCGGGCAACCAGCGGCTGCCGCTGGCGGACCGCGGATACCTGTGGGCCACCGCTCTCAGCCTGCTGGCCGGCCGCGGGGTCGAAGCCCTGCTGGAGTTCGTCCCCGGCGACGACCCCGCGGTGCTGACGCGCGAGGTCGGGACCCTGCGGCGGGCGGCGGACGACGCCGCGCCGGTCCGCCGTAGTTGACTGTGATCCGACAGATCACCCCGGGGAGGGCCTGTCGCCCGCCCACCACGACGCCAGGACGGCATACATGCAGCTCACAGATGACGACACGCTCCTGTTTATCGGCGACTCCATCACCGACGCGGGCCGCGACCGGGCGGATCCCGCCTCGCTCGGCGACGGCTACGTCCACGAGATCGCCCGGACGCTGCGCGAGCGGACGCCCGACGGGGCCGGCCCCCGCGTGCTCAACCGGGGCGTCAACGGGCACCGCGTGTACGACCTGGAATCCCGCTGGGGCACCGATGTCCTGGATCATCGGCCCACCGTCGTCACTGTCAAGATCGGCATCAACGACACCTGGCGACGCTACGACCGCGACCTCGCCAGCCCGGTCGCCGAGTTCGAGGCCTGCCTGAACCGGCTGCTGGCGGCCACCGCCCGCGAGCTGTCGGCCCGCCTGGTCGTCATCACCCCGTTCCTGCTGCCGACGGGGCCGGACCAGGAACGCTGGTTCGAGGACCTGACCCCGCGCACCGACGCCGTCCTGCGGGCCGCGGAACACCACGGCGCCCAACTGGTCCGCGCCGACCTCGTCCTGCCCCACGCGGCCCAGGACCGGCCGCCCGCCGAGCTGGCCCCCGACGGTGTTCACCCGAGCCCTGCGGGACACCGGCTGATCGCCGATGCCTGGCTCGCCGAGGTCGCTCCCATGGCCCCGGCCCCACGGCGGTAGTGGCTCCGAACACCCCTGCAGGTGAGGGCGGCCGTCGAAGGGACACCGACGGCCGCCCTCAACTGAGGTTCAGCACTCACCGGGACTCTTCTGCGGCGACCGGGTGTATCTGCGCCTTCCAATGATGGCTGGCACCGTCGGCCCCCCTGCCAGAGATCGGCAGCGGGGGTTCGGCCCCGCTGTCTGCGGCAGGACCTGATCCTCCGCGGCGCGTCGGCAGGATACATGTCCGCCTTTCAGTTATATGTGACTGAAAATCGATCAGATTAGATGTGTGTTCTGACAGTTACGGAGTTTCCGTGAAGGTCGGTTAAAGATTTGGCAGGATTTCGCCGATGCCGTCGGGCGCCAGGTTCTCCGAGCGCTGGCGGGATCGCTGGCTTTCGCGGTCAGGACCCTGCCGCGGGGGTGCGCGATGTATAGGGCCGTGCTGCCGTGGGGGCGGGTGTTTTCCCCGGGTAGTGGGGCTTGCGCGACCGCACTGCGGCGGTTCACCGGGGCCCTTCGGTTCCCACCGTCATGGTGCGGACCGGAAGGGGGAACCTCCATGTCCTTGCTCATACCCGTCCGTCCACCACGGCAGCGTGGCCGACTGCGCCGCCTGGTGGCCTTAGCCGGCTCGTGTGCGCTGCTGTGCGGCGGCCTGCTCGCCGTCACGGCAACCCCGGCCGCCGCTGCGACGCCCACTGTGATCGCCACCGCAACGGTGGGATCCTTCCCGAGTGCCGTGGCCGCGGCACCGGACGGCGACCACGTCTATGTTGCCAACACCGGTTTCATGGGCCCAGGCAACACGGTCAGTGTCCTGGACACTGCCACGAACGCCGTCACCGCGACGATCACCGTCGGTGATGCACCCCAAGGCATCGCCGTCACTCCCGACAGCGCACATGTCTACGTCGCCAACGGCGACAGCAACTCGGTCAGCGTGATCGATACGGCGACCAACACTGTCGCGACCACCATCACCGGGGTGAGCAGCCCGTTCGGAGTGGCCGTCAACCCGGCCGGAACCGAGGTCTACGTCGCCAACAACTTGTTCGTCGGCGGCTCGGTGACCGTGATCAGCACCGCCACCAACACGGTGAGCTCGACCTTCTCCGTCGGCGCCTTCCCCCGTGACATCGCCTTCAGCCCGGACGGGACCCGCGCGTACGTCACCCTGCAGAGCAGCAATTCGCTGGCGGCCGTCGACACCGCGACCCACACCGTGGTCTCCACCCTGGCCAACGGCGCCATGCCCTTCAACGTGGCGGTCAACCCCAACGGCCTGACCGCCTACATCACCAACGCCAACACCACCACCGTCACCGTCGTGAACCTCGCGACCTTTACCGTCACCACGACCATCTCGATCTCCAACCCGGTGGGCGTGGCCTTCAGCCCCGACGGAGCGACCGCGTACGTCACCAGCTCCGGCGGTGACGCCCTGGTGGTCATCGATACCGCCACCAACACCGTCACCGACACCGGCACTGTGGGTGACGGCCCGGGCGGCCTGGCGCTGAGCCCGGACGGTACCCTGGCGTATACCGCCAACTTCTTCGCTGGGACCGTGTCCGTGGTCCAACTGACCGCGCCGACACCCGCGCCGGCCGTAACCGGGATCAGTCCCACCTCCGGCAGCACCGCGGGCGGAACGAGCGTGGCGGTCACCGGCACCGACCTGACCGGCGCCACCGCGATCACCTTCGGCGGCACCCCCGCCACCGGCGTCTCCTGCACCGCGACTTCCTGCACCGCCACTGCCCCCGCGCACGCGGCGGGCACCGTTGACGTACAGGTCACCACCCCCGGCGGTACCAGCGCCGTCACCCCGGCCGACCAGTACACCTACGTCAACCCGTCGGCCGACGTGGCGGTCACCGTGACCGACTCCGCCGACCCCGTCGCCCTGGGCGACTCCTACACCGACACCGCCACCGTGACGAACAACGGGCCCGTCACAGCGACCGGCGTGACCGCCGCAGTGACGCTGTCCGGAGCTGCGCGCACGATCGTGTCCGCTACCGCTTCCACGGGCAGCTGCACCATCACGGCACCGACCGTGAACTGCACGATCGGCACCCTGCCCCCGGCGGCCGCGGCCACCGTCACCATCGCTGTGGAGCCGGCCGCGACCGGCAGCATCACCGCGACCGCCACCATCGCGGCTACCAGTCCGGATGCTAGCAGCGCCAACAACACCGCCGCGCAGTCCACGACGATCAACAACGGCCACGGCTGCACCATCACCGGCACCGCAGGTAACGACACGTTGAACGGCACCAACGGCAACGACGTCATCTGCGGCCTGGGCGGCGCCGACACGATCAACGGCGGCGGCGGCAACGACACCCTCTACGCCGGCACCGGCGACGACACCGTCGACGGCGGCAACGGCGACGACACCCTCTACGGCGGTGACGGCAACGACATCATGGGCGGCGGCAACGGCGCCGACTACCTCTACGGCGAGGCCGGCAACGACACCAACTACGGCGAAACCCTGCTGGGCTCGCTGCTGTACCTGTTCGACAACGGCAACGACCACATCTACGGCGGGCCCGGCAACGACGACCTCGACGGCCAGAACGGCAATGACGTCCTCGTGGACACCGCCGGCACCGACACCATGAGCGGCAACATCGGCAACGACAGCATCAACGTCCAGGACGGCGTCGGCGGCGACACCGCCAACGGCGGCCTGGGCACCGACACTTGCACCGCCGACCCCGGCGACACCACCACCAGCTGCTGACCACTGGCACCTGATCCGCGCTGGGGCAGGTAGCCGCTGGCGCGGGGGAGGTCCGAGCCATCGCGGCTCGGACCTCCCCACGGCGCGGCCCGGGCATGCGGAGCGCCGCTTACCGGTTCACCACCCCAACGGGGTGACCTCCGCAGCCGAGGTCCACGGGCCGCGCGCTCCGGCCTCGGTCAGGGCGCGCAGTTTGAGGTAGCGGGCTGCGGTGGGCCAGCAGCGGACGGTTTTGGCGGTGGCGTCGTCGGCGAAGGCACCGTCGGCGGCAGCCGTCCACGTGGTGCCGTCGGTGCTGAGTTGGAGCTCGTAGCGGCCGATCCGGCCGTTGGCGCTGCCGTCCTGGCGGGGCAGGTAGGTCAGCCCGGTGACGGTGCGCGCGCCGCCCAGGTCGAGTTGGAGCTCGTGCGGCAGCGGGGCGCCGGTGGGGGACCACTGCGAGTGCCAGTACGTCGCCGGGTTGCCGTCGACCGCCTTGGTGGCCGGGGCGTTCTCCTTGACGGTCTCCTGGCTGTCGCAGGATTTGACGGTGCACGGCAGCCGGCCCGAGGCCATGACCGGGTCGGTGACACTGGCGGCACCGGATTCCATGTGGCCGGCGAAGCGGCGCAGGAAACCGTCGGTGGTGTCGGCGGTGGCGGTGAGGTCGTACCAGCCGTTGTTGCCGCGGCCGGTGCTGAAGGAGTCCTCGGTCGAGCCGCCGGCGGGCAGCGGGTAGGTCCATGGGCCGCCCGGGCGGTTGTTGCCCCGGATGGAGACGACGCACGCCTTCGTACCGGTGTTGGTCATCTTCAGGTAGACCAGGTTCTCGGCGGGGGCATAGCGCAACGACACTTCCGGGTTGGCGTTGCCGCTGGTGGTGGCGGTGACGCGGTTGCCGGCGAAGCGGCGGACGAAGCCGTTGGCGCCGGCCACCGTCAGGTCGTACGCGCCGGTCGGCGTGCCGGCGACCCAGGTGTCCGACAGGGACTTGCCGCCGCCGACTGTGTACCGCCAGGGGCCGTCGGCGCGGTAGGCGTTGGCGGATACGAAGAAGTGCGCGCCGGCGGTGCCGGCGTTGGTGAAGTCGAGGGTGAAGCCTGCGGCGGTCGCGCGGCCGGAGACCATCAGGGCGTACGGCAGCGGCCGGGCCGTCTTGGGGCCGGGCTCCTGGGTGGGCAGGGTCTGTATGGCCGGGGGTTGCGGGTTGGTGGACATCGGGCCGCTGGTCGGTATCGGGGCGGGCAGCGCCGGGTAGCCGACGGCGGCGGTGGTGAGGTCCAGGGCGGAGGTCAGATCGCCGCAGACGGCGCGCCGCCAGGGCGAGATGTTCGGTTCGGCGATGTGCGACCACTGCTCCAGGAACTGCAGGACGGAGGTGTGGTCGAAGACCTGCGAGCAGACGTTGCCGCCCCGGGTCCACGGGGACACCACCAGCATCGGGACCCGGGTGCCCAGGCCGATCGGCTCGGCGCCGACAAGTTCGTCGGTGATGGGAGCCGTGGACAGGCCGGTGTCCGCGTTGATGGGGGGTGCCGGGGCGGGGATGTGGTCGAAGAAGCCGTCGTTCTCGTCGTAGGTGATGAACACGACGGTCTTGTTCCACACAGCGGGGTTCGAGGCCAGCTTGTCGAGCAGCTCGCGGGTGAACTGAGCGCCGTCGTTGGGCCCCCAGTCAGGGTGTTCGGTCTTGCGTTCCGGGGCCACGATCCAGGAGACCGCCGGCAGCCGGTCGGCCGCGACGTCGTCGCCGAAGGCGGTGGCGAGCTGGTCGGCGCCGACGCGCAGCAGGCCCCGGTCGTACAGCACGCGCTCGGCGGCGGTCAGGGTTGCGACGCCCTCGGCGAGCTGGGCGAGCATGGTGGTGCGGTTGGCCGGGGTCGCTTTGAGCAGGGCGTTGTAGAAGAACTCCAGCTTGGGGTAAGCGGCGTTGGCGCTGTCGCGGGTGCGCAGCAGCGCCTTGCGGCCGACGTCGAGGAAGACCTTGAAGTAGTCCAGGGCGTTGTCCCCGTAGTTGTCCCACTCCTGGTACACGCGCCAGCTCGTGCCCGCCGCCTGGAGGCGTTCGGCGTAGGTGGTCCAGGTGTAACCGGGGTGCGCGGCATTGCCGTACGCGCGGTTGTCGATGGCGCGCTGGGTGGTGCTGCCGGGCTCGAAGCCGAGCTTGCCGGACCACAGGTAGTACCGGTTGGGGTTGGTGGGGCCGTTCTCCGAACAGTGGTAGGCGTCGCAGATGGTGAACGCGTCCGCGAGGGCGTAGTAGAACGGCAGCGCGGAGCGCTGGTGCGTGGTCATGGTGCGCTTGCCCTTTTGCGGGATCCACTGGTCGTTGCGGCCGCGGTTCCAGGCGGCGTGGCCGGTGGCCCAGCTGTGGTCGGTGCCCTGCATGAACTGGTCGCCGACCGGATACGGCAGCACGTAGCCGGCCCCGTCGGGCTGGTGGAACACCGACCGGCCGGTGGACAGGGTGAGGGCGGCGGGGTCGTTGAAGCCGCGGACGCCGCGCAGCGAGCCGTAGTAGTGGTCGAAGGAGCGGTTCTCCTGCATCAGGATCACCACGTGCTCGATGACCTCCAGACCGCCGGTGGGGGCGTCCATCGCCATCGCGCGCTGCACGCTGGCGGGCAGCAGCGCGAACGCCGTGCCGGCGCCGGCGGTGAGGGCGGCTGTGCGCAGGAAATTCCGTCGGTCCATGAGCCGTCACCTGGTTTCTCGGTCCCGGGGTGCCCGGGGTTGGGGGAGTGGGGGGAGGGTGGGGGCCGGGAGGAGGGGTGTGTCCTTCCGGCCCCCGTTCCGGTCAGGTACGGAAGGCGGTCACCTCGGCGGCGGAGGTCCACGGGTTGCCGTTGACTTCGCTTAGGGCGCGCAGGCGCAGGTAGCGGCCGGTTTTGGTCGGGAAGGTGAGCTGCTTTTCGGTGGCGGTGTTGGCGAAGGTGCCCGTACTGACGGCGGTGCCCCAGGTGGTGCCGTCGGTGCTGATGTACACCTCGTAGGCGGCGATGCGGCCGTTGGCCGCGCCGCTGCCGGTGTCCTGGCGCGGGAGGTAGCCCAGGCCCGCGACGGGGTAGCTGGCGCCGAGGTCGATCTGGATCTCGTGGGGGAGGGGGGCGTTGCCGGCGCTCCAGGCGGAGTGCCAGTACGTGGTGGGATTGCCGTCGAAGGCGTTGGTGGCCGCGCCGTTCTCCTTGGCGGTTTCCTGGCTGTCGACCGAGCGCAGGCTCCAGCCGGTCTTGGGGATCGCGGTGAGGGCCGGCACACAGGTGGTGGTGCGCTGGTGGGCGCCGCGGTCGGGACGGCATCCGGCGGTCACCGGGCCGCCGAAGTAGTCCCGGCTGCCGGCTGCGGCGACGGGTTGGCCGGTGGCGGCGGCCGGGGATCCCGTCTGCAGCTGGTAGCCGCCGGCGTCGGTGCGCGAGGTGGCCGTGCCGGGGGCGACGAGCAGGGGGTCGGTGGTGAGCTTGTGCGCGTCGGCGGGCTCGCCGGCGGGGTGCTGGCCGAAGAAGATGGTGGAGTCGAAGGGCAGGCTGCCGGCGTTGACGTAGCTGGCGCCGGTCGTCGTCACGTGGAAGATGTTGTTGGAGAAGACGGCGTTGGCGGCGCCGGAGCCATTGGTGTTGTTGATGATTTGCGCAGGCTGGGCGAGGTAGAAGATGTTGTTGTAGATCTTGGTGTTGGTGATCTTGCCGCAGACGAAGTCGAAGAGCTGGCCCCGGTCGTTCTGGCTGATGTTGTACCGGACGACGTTGCCGTCGGTGGTGGAGCCGGCACCGTTGCACAGCAGCAGGAAGCCGCCCTCGTTGTCGTGGCTGTAGTTGTACTGGTACGTGGTGCGGATGTTGCCCTCGTCGAGGTCGAAGCCCTGCCCGTCACAGGTGCTGCGGCCCCCGCTGACCTCGTTGAACTGGAACACCGCGTCGGTGGTGTTCCACCCCCACAAGCCCGCCGCGCAGTGCGTGCTGCGCATCTTGAAGCCGTCCACCCGGTTGTACTCCACCAGCGCGCCCGCGGTGTGGTGCAGGTCCACCGCGTCGCCGCCGATGTCGGTGACGGTGTTGTTGCGCACCACGACCCGGGTCTGCGGGGTCCAGGTCCCGCACGTGGTGCCGCAGTTGGCGTTCGCCAGCTCCGGGCGGGTCATCCAGCGGGTCCAAAAATGGATGCCGTACGCGTCGACGTGGCGGATCTCGTTGTCGGCGATGACCACGTCGTCGAACTTCGTGCGCGTCGTGTTGCCCAGGACCTCGAAGAAGATCCCGGCGGCGGCGTTGGCGTCCTTGGGTTCGACCTCACCGTTGACATCGTGCACTGTGAGACCGGTGATGCGGTAGTAGGCCCCGGTGCCCGAATCCGTGCGCAGGACGTGCACGCCGCGCCGCCGGGCGGGCGTGGTACCGGTGTTGGAGACGTCGAGGTTGCGGATCTCCCAGTACTGCTGGTCCGACAGCGTCACCGCGTCGTCGACGACTCCGCCTGCGGCGATGGCCGGTTTCGCCCCGGTGCCGTAGGCGTCGATGACGATCGGGGCCCCCGCCGCGCCGGAGCCCTTGGGGAACAGTTGCTGCCCGGTACAGGTGCTGCCGCGCTTGAGCAGGATCTGCTCGCCGGGCGCGAAGGTGTGGGCGTTGACGGAGGCCAGGTCCTTCCACGGGCTGGCCTGGGTGCCGGTGCCGGCGGTCGCCGCCGAGCAGTCGACGTAGTAACTGCCCGCGGCCGCCTGGGTGGGGACGGTGGCGCCGATGCCCAACAGCGGCACGATCGCGGCGAGGACGAGAGCAGGCAAACGAGCGCGCATGAGCGACCCCAGGGGATTGGATGTGGTGGAGGTGGCCACCGCAGCGTGTGCCACGCCGGCGGAGTGCTGCCCAACACTCCAGCAGGGGTATATCGTTTCGGTCAATATCTATTACGATGAAACGAAATTTCATGGAGGTGTGATGCCCGAGTCGCTCGACGGCGGTCCGGACGTGCTGACGCTCATCGAGACCGCCCTGCCCCGGCTGCCCGACGCCCTGCGCCGGATCGGACAGGCGATCCTCGACGACCCGGATGCGACAGCCACGATGACCGTCGCCGCCCTCGGGCAGCGCAGCCACACCTCACCGGCCGGTGTCACCCGCTTCTGCCGCGCGGTGGGCCTGGCCGGATTCCAGGACCTGCGGCTGCGCCTGGCCCGCGAGGCCGGCCGGGCCACCGCCCAGAGCTGGCCCGTCGACGTCGGCTTCGACATCGCCGCCTCCGACGACTTCGCCCAGGTCGCCGCCGTCGTCGCCCGGGCCGACATCATGTCCATCCAGCGCACCGTCGAGCAGCTCGACCACACCACCGCCGAAGCCGCCGCCCAGGCCCTGGCCACCGCCGGCCGCATCGACATCTACGCCTTCGATGGCAGCGCGTGCGCCGCGACCGAGATGGAGATCCGCATGCACCGCATCGGCCGCCCCATCTGGGCCCGCACCGACGGCCACCGCGCCGAGACCAGCGCCGCCCTGCTCGGCGCGGGCGACGTGGCCATCGGCCTGTCGCACTCCGGCGCCACCGCCGAGATCGTCTCCGCGCTGCGGACCGCCCACGCCGCGGGCGCCATCACCATCGCCATCACCAACGACGCCCGGTCCCCCCTGACCACCGCCGCCGACCACGTCCTGACCACCGCCGTGTACGGCACGACCTTCCGCCACGGCGGCAGCGCCGCCCGCCACGCCCAACTCCTGCTCTTGGACTGCCTGTACGTCCGCGTCGCCCAACTCACCCACGACCACGCCACCGCCAGCCTGGCCAAAACCGCCAGCATCTCCGACCGCCACCGCGCCACCTGACCCGTCACGACGGGGCACGAGGCCGCGACGTTCCCCCGCACCGGCCGGAAAATCGCCCTCCGCGTGCGCCGGCCGCATCCCGCACGCTCCAGCGACCAACCCCCACGCCACGGATACGGCCATCGAGGTCAACCAGCCGATCGACCCGGCCACCGCCTACCGCAACCTCCCGGGTTCCGCATCCCTAGGCCGCCACACGGGGTGACCTTCGGCCATGGGTCGCCCGGGGGAGTCACTGGACGCGTGATGCGCTCCGCAGTGCCTCCGCAGTGTTGTCTTCCTGGTGCGCCTGGCGTAGCCGACCAGGCTGCACCCGGATCGTTGCTTGATGGTGGGAGCAGTCGGGGTCAGTGCGGTCCGGGGCTGGCTGCCGCTTCGTCGTGGGGCCGGTGAAGGAGCGTGCGCGGATATGAGCGGTAAGTACTGGCTGGGTGCGGACGAGGGCATCACCTTCACGTTCTTAGGTGAGAACTCGGCGTATACGGAGTACGCGCCGACGGTGCCGCGGGCCATGTCGGACCACTCCCGGACGATGAATCCCGGCGTCTTCGAGATCCAGGGCAAGCAGGTCTATCAGATCTACGGCTACGCACTGTCCGCGCTGACCCTCGTGGTCGGCACCGACGGCCTGATCCTGATCGACCCACCCGAGGATGTCGAGAAGGGCCGCCGGCAGCTGGAGGAGATCCGCAAGATCAGCGACCTGCCGGTCAAGGCGATCGTGTACTCCCACTGGCACACCGACCACTACGCGGGAGTGAAGGCGTTCGTCTCCCAGGAGCAGGTCGACACCGGCGAATGCGTGATCATCGCGCACCGGGACTTCATGGACAACGTCGTGTCGAACAACGCCTCCGGGACCGGACCGCTGCTGACCGCCCGCGTGGAGTACTCCCTGGGCAGCCTGCTGGAGACCGGCCCCGAGGGCCGGGTCAACGGCGGCCTGGGCCCGGACTTCGTCATGCGCACCCTGTCTCTGATCGCCCCGACGGTGCTGGTCGACGACCAGCTGGAGCACACGGTGGCCGGGGTGCGCATGGTGCACTCCTGGGCGCCGAGCGAGGCCATCGACGAGGTCATCACCTGGTTCCCCGACCTGGGTGTGCTGCAGTCCGCGGAAGTCATCCAGGGCGAGTCGTTTCCCAACCTGCACACCATCCGCGGCTCGCGCTACCGCGACCCGCAGCAGTGGTTCAAATCCATCGACCAGCACCTGCGCCCGCTCCCCGCCGACTTCATGATCCCCTCCCATGGCCGCCCCGTCGCCGGCCGCGCCGAGGTCGCCCGGGTCCTGCGCGACTACCGGGACGCCATCTCCTTCGTCTACGACCAGACCCTGCGCCGCATGAACCAGGGCCACCTGCCCGACGACCTGGCCGCCGAGGTCACACTCCCCGCGCACCTGGCCGCCAGCGAATGGCTGGGCGACTTCTACGGCGGTGTGCCGCACTCGGTGCGCCAGGTCTACGCCGGCGAGATGGGCTGGTTCGACTCCGACCCCACCAGCTTGAACCCGCTGCACCCCCGCGAGTCCTCCCGCCGCTACATCGACCTGATGGGCGGCCGGGACACCGTACTGGCCACCGCCCGCACCGCGGCCGGGACCGGCGACCACCAGTGGGCAGCCGAGCTCGCCCGCCACCTGGTGCGCGTCGACACCACCGACACCGACGCCCGCCTGGTCAAGGCCGACGCACTGCGGCAGATCGGCTACACCACGCCCAACAGCAACTGGCGCAACTACTACCTGACCGCCGCCCGCGAACTGGACGGCACCATCGACTACTCCCTCAAACTGAACCTGGACGCCCCCGACCAGATCGCCGCCCTGCCCGCCCCCGCCCTCCTGGAGGGGCTCCGCGTCCGCATCGACCCGGACCGGGCCGCCGACGCCGTGCGCGTGCTGGGGGTGCGGCTGACCGACTCCGGCCAGGAGATCGCCCTCCATGTACGCCGCGGCGTCCTGGAAGCCGTAGCGGCCATCCCCGACGACGCGGACACAGTCATCGAGGTCACCCACCCGATCGTCCTGGCCATGGCCTACCGCGACCTCTACGGAGCCTTCGCCAAGGCCGTCGAAGCCGGCCAAGCCGCCGTGACCACCGGCACCCTCCAGGACGTCGAGACCTTCCTGAGCTACTTCGACGCCCTCGACCCCACCCCCTTGCGCCTGTCCGACCGCTGACGACCGGTCGGTGCACTGCGGACCCACCCCTTCCTTCCCCAGGGCTGGCCCGACGGATCCGGCAGAGCAGACCCGGGAAAGCGGTGCGCCCCACTTCGCCTGCAGGGTGGGTCTCCTTGCCGGGACTGTCGGCCGGGGTGAGGTGCCAGGCGCTGTCTCTGCCCGAGGCCGACGACCAGACGGTCCGTCACGTCCCGTTGGACCGGGAGGTGGCGGGCGAGGTGGTCGGCGCCGGCGACAGCGGCGGGAACGGCGGGTAGTGCGCGGCAGCGGCCGACACGTCACACGCATCGATCAGGGGAGCGTGGTTCGGACGCCTCGACCGGACTGATCACCCCGCCCGGTCGAGTCCAGGAGGTCTCCTACTGGCTGCTGACGGGTGCCGGCCCGTACGGGACGGTCTGGCCGTAGTACACCTTGGCTCGCTGGCGGTCGCTGAGCTTGCGCACGACGAGGATGGCGAACACGGCGGCGGCGATACTGACACCGTCGTTGATGATGGCTGCCACACTGCCGTCACGCAGCGCTTCGGCCGTATCCGAGTCGAAGAGGCGCGAGAGGATCCGGTCCAGAATCATGGTGGTCACCCACAGCGTCCACCAGACATTCAGCAGCGTGCGCGGCGCGCGCGCCGGGCTCCCGTCGGGATGCGACGGAGTGCTGGCGTCCCAGATGTCGTTGGCGATCTGCTTGGGGAACCAGAGATTCACCACCGGAGTGAACCAGGCCCCGACCGCCCACCCGCGCGATTTGCGCTGACCGGCAGCGTCAAAGTACTCGGCGTTCACCCGCACACGCGAGAACCAGACAATGAACAGCACCCCAGTTACCAACAGCGCGAGAATCTGCAACGCCGCCGAGAGCGCATACAGCCCGTCGGCCGTGTCCAGCCGCGTATCCGAGACGCCGAAGGGGTCACTGAGCAGAGCGTTGGCCACCAGCAGCCGGTTCGCGGCGGCTGCCAGCGAATACAGGTCGACGGCGATGCCGCAGGCCAGGAGAACGATCACAGCAACCGCGAGGCCGCCGGGGTCCTTGTACGTCGCGTTGCCGGAATACTGAACGGCGGGAGCGGCAGGCCATGCCGGGGCCTGCTGGCCCCACTCCGAGCAGTTCTCGCAATATCCGTCGTACGATATCGCGGGCGCGAGACCGCAGTTGGCGCATTTCATGGTGTGAAGATCCCCCGCTGACGTGCATAGCCGCGGCTCAAGCCGGCCGCTGGCGCACCGTAGACGACGTGATCACTCGTTGTCCAGCGGGATTCCGCAGGTCAGGTGGCTCTAGCTTGGAAGGCCTCCCGGCTGGAGGGAAACCGGCCGCGCCGTGGACCGTGCCCCGCGTCTTTCCGGTGATCAGGGTAGGTTTTCGGTGGCCTCCACCAGGTCGCGTCCTGACTGCGGAGCGGCATTGCGAGCCGAGCGAGTCGCCTCTATCCAGAAATGAAGGTCTGTCCTCATTCAGCTCGATCACGGATCGCCGATTTCTGTACCCGTCCGAAGGATGTGCGGCGTATTGGTGCCTCACGGGCTACGATTCAGCAGCGGCGAGGGGTGGACGGACGACCATGACGTTCGCGCACGGCACCCTCCCCGCAGGGACGACGAACGAGGTGTGCCAGTCGGAATACTGGCAGGAACTCGAAGTCAACGGCACCTTCCACATGCCCCGGGCCGAGGTCGATCCCTGGCTCCGCGCCACGTACCCGCAGCTCGAACCTGACGCTGACTGCGCCGAAGACCGTTGCCTGGCGTACGCGTTCGGAACGTCAGACCTGGCCGACAGAGTCGAGCTGTCCATTCGGCTCGAGCCTGGCGCAAGCGCCCGAATCACCTTGCTCGCCCGGCAAGGCTGAGCGGGTTTCAACCTGCTGCTGCGCCCTCAAGGGGTGCATGGTGTACTGGTCGGCCGTCCGGCTTGTTGATGAAGACGGCGTGAGACAGAGCGCTACGGGGCGAGCATGTGGGACGGCCCCTTCTACCGAGTCAGCCGTGACGGATACGAGATCTGCTTCGTGCCCGGTGCCGGAGAGGACCTCAATGAGGTCTGCAATGTGGACATGTGGGTCATCCGTGAGGACGGCGATCGCTGGTCCGGAACCGTGTTCACCTTCGATGAGGTGCACCGGATCATGGACCGTCGACGGCAGGCTGGCGAACCAGAGGGCGACTACTGGTGGTGCTGGGATGGCCTCATTGTGCGCGACGCGGGTGTGCAGTCGATGGTCAAGGTCATCGACGGGCTCGTTGCCGCAGGTGAGCACGAGACAGTCCTTCGCCATATTGGGCCTGAAGTGAACGCTTGATCTCGTTGACTCCCGGCTGACCGAACGATGCCCCGAACGTGATCGCACGTGCGGGGATACTGGGCACGTGAACACGGTCCCCGCCCGATTCTGTGCTCCGGGTTACGAGTTTGGTCTCAGCGTGAGTAGACCTGGAAGGTCACTGCGGGGACGCCTCCGAAGCGCGGGGCCGACATGTCGAGCATGCCTTGGAGGAAGGACCTGGCGTACTCCTCGGGCGACTTGTCCGACAGCGCCGTGATGTACGCCCGGTGCTCCGCCAACGACGCCACCGCCCGCTCCGCGCCCGACGGCGTGGCTTCAACGGCGTGCGTGGCGTGGGGGGATCCGGCCACGGCCACCCAGCGCACGCCGTCCCACGGGGCGTTCGGCAGGTCGGGGAAGATCCAGCGGTTGCCCGCGTCGCCCGCCGCGTCGAGGGTGGCGCGTCCGACGATGCGGTGGTCGGGGGAGTTCCAGGCGGTGCCACCCCAGGTGTCGTGGTGGTTGAGCGTGATGAGCAGCTCGGGCCGGTGCCTGCGGACCGCCGCGGCCAGGTCGCGGCGCAGATCGAGGCTGTCCTGGAGGACGCCGTCGGGGTGGTCGAGGAACTCCACCGCGGTCACGCCCACCACGGCTGCGCTGGCGCGCTGTTCGGCTTCACGGACCCGGGCGGATTCCTGCGGTTCGAGGCCGTCGATCCCGGCCTCGCCGCGGGTGACCAGCAGGTAGGTGATCTCCCGTCCGGCGTCGGTCCACTGGGCGATGGCCGCCGCGGCCCCGTACTCCAGGTCGTCGGGGTGGGCCACGATGGCCAAGGCACGCTGCCAGTCGTCGGGCATGGGCGTCAGTTGATCCGTCATGCCCGCCACGCTAACGCCTCTCCGGCCACGCTGGGCTGCATACGCTGGGGTGTGGCGGCACCGCCACAGCGCGTCCTGGTGGCACCGGACCGTGCGCTGGCCGCCTGTCCGCATCGGCGCGACAATCCGGGTAGGCGGGCATCGGCGCGGGGCGTGCCGGGGGAGGAGCCCGGCGTCCGGTGGAGCCCATGGTTCACGCCCGCGTTGGGCTGCGGCGCCTCCTCGGGCCACCGGGGGCCTGGTCGCTTTCCCCTGCCCGTGAACCTCGTGGTCGGAGGTACGTCACGGCGGCCTGCCTGATTGAGGGCCTGCGGCCGTGTTGTCAGCGCGGCCGCGGCGGGCATGCCGGCGCGAGGGTCCGGTGCAGGAGCGCGGTCGACGCCCGGTGGAGCGAAAGGCCGGGCGGCCCCGGTGCTGGTGCGGTCGCGAAACCCGCGATGATCGAGCCATGGACATGGCGGATCAACTGGCGCGAGCAGCACTCGTCGGCGACGTAGTGGAGGTCACGCGGCTGCTGCGGCAGGGCGCGGTTGTAGACGCGCCGAACGGGGATGGGCGGTCGGCGCTGGACCTGGCGGCGGACGGGGGCCACGCCGAGGTCGTTCGCCTCCTCGTGGAGGCGGGCGCCGATGTGGGGCAGAGGGTGGGGGAGTACCAAGAGTCGACGCCGCTGTGCCAGGCGGCCCTCCACGGGCACACAGCGGTGGTTGAAGTCCTGCTCGATGCCGGCGCCCAAACCGGCGCCCAAGGCCGGCTGGGCCACGTCCCGCTGGTACTGGTAGCCACGTCCAGCCGCGACGGGTACCCGGAGACGGTTGACCTGCTGCTGGACCGCGGGGCGGACATCCACGCGGTGATGAAGCACCGGACCGCCCTCGACTGGGCCGTCCGTTTCGGCCACACACGGATGGTGCACCACCTGATCAGCCGTGGCGCCAACCCGACGGCCAGGGACGCGGCAGGCACCACTGCGGGCCAAGACGCGTCGGCCTGACCTTGCGGCCGGACCTCACCACCCATCCCAGGGGCCCGGGGATGTAAGTCCCCAGGCCCCTGTCCGTCCCAGCGATCCATCCGGTGGGCCGATGCCCCGCGGAAGGTGCGCGTGACAGCGTTTGCCTGTGCTCACGAACTGGCCGTCGCAGCACGACGGACGATCGCAATCACGGGAGGCCCTTTGACCACCACACCGTTCAACAGCCGGACCGGTACGACGCGCCGCCGCCTCCTCGGTGCGGCGCTGGCCACCGGGGCCGCCCTGCCGCCGGCCGGCATCGCCGGCCCCGCGTGGGCAGCCCCCGCGCGTCCGCATCCGGCCCCAAGCGGTTTACGCTGCCCCGGCCCACCGGGCCGTACCCGGTGGGCACGGTCGCCCTGCACCTCGTCGACCGGTCACGCCCGGACCCCATTGCGGGCCCCGGGCACTTCCGCGAGCTGATGGCCACCGTCTGGTACCCGGCCCGGGACGTCCAGCGCTACCCGGTGGCGCCCTGGATGCCGGCCGGCGCCCTGGAGGCGTTCCTCGCCGACGCGGGATTCCCCGACCTGGTGCCCCTGGCGCCGCTGACCGCCGGTCACGTGGGGGCACCGGTGCGACGATCGGGCCGGCGACTGCCCGTCGTGGTCTTCGCGCACGGCGCGCACAGCCACCAGGGTGACCACACCCTCATGGTCCAGGAACTCGCCAGCCACGGATACGCCGCAGTGACGGTGGCGCACCAGTACGACACATACACGACGTTCCCCGACGGCCGGGTCGCCGTCCCGCTCTACGACCGGGAAGCGCCGACGCTGCCCGGGGACTTCGCCGCTGACCTGCGCTTCGTCCTCGACTGCGTCGAGCAGCTCGCCGCCGGGTGCAATCCGGATGTTGACCGGCAGAAGCTGCCGGCCGGGCTGCTCGGCTCCCTCGACCCCCGGCGGATGGGAGCGTTCGGCTGGTCGAAGGGTGGGACGGCCACCGCCTGTGCCACGCTCGCGGATGAGCGGATCCGGGCCGGGCTGAGCCTCGACGGGCCGATGCAGATGAACCCGCCGCTGTCCGGCGTCCTGGACCGGCCGTTCTTGATGATGACCGCCGAGTTCACCCGGGCCACGGATCCCGAGGCCGCCGCGTTCTGGTCCCACCTACGAGGCTGGCGGCGGAACATCCAGGCGCAAGGGGCCGTCCACATCTCCTACGGCGACACCGAGGCCCTCTTCCCGCAGGTGGCGAAGGTGCTCGCATGGAACGAGCAGCAGCTCCAGGACGTGATCGGCACCCTGGATCCCCACCAGGCCGTGCGGATCCAGCAGGCGTACCCGCGCGCGTTCTTCGACGCGCACCTGCGCCACCGGCGGGAGCACCTGCTCGACGGCCCGTCCACCGCCTTCCCCGCCGTGACGTTCCTGCCCTGAGCGCGCCGGCTTCCCCTGCTGGCCAGGCGGGCCCGTAGCGCGGGGCTCGTCGGTGGGCCACCGTCGCGGCCCACCGGCGAACCGTCGTGCGGCAGCGCGGGCGGGACGCGGGACAGGGGTGTCGCTGGATCGCCGTGCGCGCCCGTGGGGAAGCTGCTCTCCGTCGGCTGACCGCCCAACACCCCGGGGCTGGAGGATGCGGGCTGCCAATCTTCGGACAGCGGGTGCGGGGGCGATCACCCACGGCTAACATAACGCCGGGGATGCAAGGGGGACTTGACGTGTCCGGAGCTGATAGTGGCGCGCAGCAACCCGTGAGCCGGGACGCTGTGGTGGTGATTCCCGGGATCATGGGCAGTGAGCTGGTCGACGCCGCGTCCGGGCGGGTGCTGTGGGGGATCAACGACCCCCGCTGGTACGTCAAGGCCTGGCTCAGCGGTACGGGGCTCTCGCCGCTGCACCTGACCCCCGACGAGCGGGAGGGCACGATCGGCCGGGTGCGCCCCAGCCGGCTGCTGCGGGCCCCGGCGTACGCCCCGGTGCTGCGGGGTATCGAGCCGTACGCGCGGTTGGTCGCTGCCGTCCGGGGCTGTATGGCCGATCCCGGCGCGGTCCTGGAGTTCCCCTACGACTGGCGGCTGCCCGTCGCGGTCAACGCCCGGCTGCTGGCCGCGGCGGCCGAACGCCACCTCGAGGCGTGGCGGGCCGCGGACCCGCGCAACCGGCAGGCGCAGCTGGTGCTGGTGGCGCACTCCATGGGCGGTCTGCTGGCCTGGCACTTCACCGCGCTGCTGGGTGGCAGCGCGCTGGTGCGCAGCACCGTCACCCTGGGCACCCCGTTCTTCGGCTCGGTCAAGGCCGCGCTGATCCTGGGCACCGGGGTCGGCGGCCCGCTGCCACTGCCCAAGGGGCGCCTGCGGGCGCTGGCCGCGACGCTGCCCGGCCTCTACGACCTGCTGCCCCGCTACCGCTGCGTGGATGAGGGCACCACGGCCCGACGGCTGACGGCCGGCGACGTGGGCTCGCTGGGGGGCGACGACGAGCTGGCGGCCGCGTCCTCGGCCTGGCATGAGCATCTGGCCGCGGCCCCGCGCGCCGCACCCGACGCGCGCGTGCAGCTCGTCGGCGACCGGCAGCGCACCCTGCAGTCGCTGACCTTGCGGGACGGGGTGCCACGGGGGCACGCGGTCACCTGCCGGCCGGCGGCGGACGGGAGCATCGAGCGGGTGGACCTCAGCGGGGACGAGACCGTGTACGCCGAGGCCGCGGCGCTGCCCGGCGTGCAGGCACTGCCCCTGCCGCAGTCGCACAGCGGGTTGTGCAACGCCGAGGAGGTGGCGATGACCGTGCGGCGGGTGCTGCTCGGCCTGGACCGCGGGCCCTGGCTGGCACCGAGTGGCGGCGTCGGGCTGCGGCTGCCTGACCTGGTCGTGGCGGGCGAGGCGTTCGAGGTGGCCGTCGACTACTGCGACAGCCCGGTGGGCGTGCGGTGCACGGTGGAGGACGCGGCCACCGGGCGGGTGGTGGACCGGCCGCTGCTCGCGCAACGGGACGGCGTGGTCCGCGCGTCGGCTGTGCTGGGCCGTCCGGGGTTGTACCGGCTGGGGGTGAAGACCCGCGGGTTCGACGCCGTCACCCAGCTCGTCCTGGCCGGTCCCGCCGCGCACACCGACCGCGGGGCCGACAGCGGCCGGGAGTAGCGCCGATGGAGGACGACCCCGCGCGGGGATTCCAGCTGCGGTGCCTGCCCATCGGCGCCTACCAGGATGCCGCGTACGAGACGGTGGCCGCCGTCGCGCAGGCGCAGCGGATCGCGGAGATCCTGCGGCCGCTCGGCGCGGACAGCATCGACGTGTGGGAGGCCCGCGACGCGGAGCGCACCTTGACCGCGGCGCACGATCAGCTCAGTGCCTGGTCCTCCCGCCCGGACGGCGGCTCGTCGCTGGTGTACTGGGTGGGGCACGGGGAGTCGGTCGGCACTGACGCGTGGTTGGCCGTCTACGGCACGGAACCGGACCGGGCGGTCACCGGGGTCCGCCCGCAGGCGTTCGCCGACGCCATCTTCGACGAGTGGCTCATCCGCAACAGCCGTGACCCGCAGGCGTGGGCGGCCGTGGTCGTCGACGCGTGCGGCGCCGGGCAGTTCACCCAGCAGGTCGTCAAACGCCTCACCGAGCTGGGCACGCTGCCGCAGCGCTTCGTCCTGGTCAACGCCGCCGGGCAGGGCGCCGGGGAGTTGGGGCACTTCAGCCGGCGCCTGGCCGAGGTGGTCGAGCACTTCCTGCTCAACGACGACGCCATCCCTGTCCACGAGCTGTTCGGGCGGCTGGAGGACGACACGATCTCGGTGTTCCCCTGGCGGCTGCGGCAGGTACCCCCGCTCATCAACCGGCGCCGGCTGCTGGCGCGCCCCGTCGCCGCCCCGATGGACGTGCACGGCCAGCTCCTGCAACAGCTGCGCACCGCGCCCGCCGCCACCCGTGACCGGCTGCTGCCCACGGCTCCCGGGTCCGAACACGGCGAACTCACCTGGGACTTCACCGGCCGCGCCCGCGAGCGCGCCGAGATTGCCGCCTGGCTGCACCGCACGGCCTGCGGGATGCTGATCGTCACCGGGCCGCCCGGCACGGGCAAGTCCGCCCTGCTGGGGCAGGTGCTGGCCGAGACGGACAGCGCCCAGCGCGAGCCCCGCACCGACCCCGACGCGAGTGAACCCGCCGCGCCGGCCGCGGTCTTCGACACCGTTGTGCACCTGGGCGGGATGACCGCCGACGAGGTGGTCGACCGGCTGGCGCAGGCCGCCGGCGTGCTGCTGGACCGGGGCACGGCCGCCGGCGACGTTGCCCAGCTCCTCGCCGCCCTGCGCGCCGGCCCGCAGCAGGCGGTCACGATCCTGGCGGACGCGCTGGACGAGTCCCGGGAACCGGCCGCGATCGCCCAATCGGTGCTCGCGCCCTTGGCCGAGCTCGCCCCGGTGCGGATCCTGGTCGGCACCCGCCCCAGCACCGACGGAGGCACCGACCTGCTGCAAGCGCTGAGCTCGGGCAGCGGGCCTCGGACGCAGCTGCTGCGGCTGGGGTCCGACCGCGACGGCGTCGCCGCGTATGTGCGCAGCCGACTGGCCGCGGCGGACGGCGGTGCGGCGGCCGCCGACCGGATGGTCGCGCTGGCCGCGTCCGCTCCGGCGGGGCCGTGGGACTTCCTGACGGCCCGCCTGGCCGTGCACGAGTACCTGGCGGACGCGCCACCGGACCGGCAGCGGCCCGACCAGGACCTGCCCACCTGGCTCAGTGGCACCCCCGCCGCCCTGCTCGAGCACGCCATTCGCCGGATCGGCGCCACGTCCCCCACCGCGCTCCCGCTGCTGCGGGCGCTGGCCCTGGCTCAAGGGCGGGGGCTGCCGCGCGCCGACCGGATCTGGGCCCGGGTCGCCGCCGCCCTCGACGGCAGCCCCCCGGTGATCCGGGAGCAGGACATCGACCGGCTGCTGCACGTCGCCGCCCCGTACGTGATGGTCGACTCCGAGGACGGGCGCGGGGTGTTCCGCCTGGCGCACCGCAGCGTCATGGAGTGCTTCGCGCCCCACCGGGTCGAGGATCACGCTGCGGCGGTGCGGGAGCTGGTGGAGATCACCCGCGCGACGCTGCCGGACGACCCGGACCCCTACCTCGTGCGGCATCTGTCCGCCCACGCCGCCCAGGCCCCGGAGACTTGGGCTGTGCTCGCCGAACAGCCGCAGGTGCTCGACCGGTTGGACCCGGCAGCGGTCGCCGCGGACCTGCTCCGCAGCACCTTCGGTCGGCGCTCGCTCCCGGCGGAACTGTGCGGCATGACGGCGATGCACCCGGTCCTGCAGGACCTGTCCCCGCGCGGGCGGGCGCTGCACCGGGAGATCGCGATGACGCGCCACGCTGAGCCCGCGGCGCTCGCCCAGGCTCTGCGCCGGCCGCAGCGGATCCCGTTCGTCAGTTGGAGCGCGGTCGCGCCCGCGCCGCCGCACGTCCTGCTGCAGGACGCTGTGTCGACCGGGCCGATCTGGGCGCTGGCCGTGCTGCGGCCGACCCACGGGCCGGCGCTGCTCGCCTCCGGCGGCGACGATGGCCGGGTACGCCTGTGGGATCCGCTGACCGCGCGCCCGATCGGCCGGCCGCTGGGCGCCCACGATGGGCCCGTCGCGGCGCTGGCGAGCGTGCCCCTGGCGGACGGGCGGGTCCTGCTCGCCGCCGGCGGCGCGGACGGGGTGCTGCGCGTGTGGGACCCCGTCACCCGGCAGCGGGTGTTGGACCTTCCCTCCGGCCACGACGGCGGAATACGCGCCCTGGCGGCGCTGCGCACCGGCCAGGGGCGGGACGTGCTGGCCTCCGCGGGGCGGGATCGGACGGTGCGGCTGTGGGAGCTGCCGTCAGGGCGTCCGCTCGGCGCGCCGCTGCGCGGGCACACCGGCACGGTCACCGCGCTGGCCGTAATGGGCGCGGCCAGCGGTCGCCCGCTGTTGGCGTCGGCGGGCGACGACGGCACCGTCCGGATGTGGGACCCGGTCACCGCCCGCCCGCTCGGCGACGCCCTGCGCGGCCACACCGGGGTAGTGCTGGCGCTCGCGTGCCTGCCGGCGGACAGCGGCGAGGTGCTGGCCTCCGCCGGCGCTGAGGGCTGTGTGCGCCTGACCCGGCCCGGCACCGACCGGCGACTGGGCCGCCCCCACCGCCTGCGCCACGGCGCGGTGAACGCGCTGACCGCCTTCCCCAGCCCGCCCGGCGCCCCCGACGGGCCATGGCAGCTGGCCAGTGGCGGCTTCGACGGGGCCCTGCGGACGCTGGCCCTCCCGCGCTCGCGCACCGGCATCCTGCACGGCAGCGGGAGCGGGAGCGGGCCGGTGTACGCGCTGCACCTGCTGCGGGTCGACGAGCGCACCCTGGTGGCGTCCGGGCATGCGGACGGCGCGATCAGGATCTGGGATCCGCACACGGCCCGGCCCGACCGGACCGTACCGCTGCCGCGGTGCACCGCGCCCCTGCCGGCGTCGGCGACCCGCCCGGCCGCGGTGGCCCTGGGCCACGCCGACGGGACCGTCCGCATCGTGGCGGCCGCGACCGGGCACCCGACGGCCAAGCCGTGGCGCGGTCCGGGCGGCCCGGTCCGAGCCCTGACCCGGCTGAGCACCGTCGACGGCACCGTGCTGCTCGCCACCGGCCACGACCGCGGGGCCGTCCAGGTATGGGACCCCGCCACCGGGCACCGCGTCGGACCGCCCCTGGTGGACCCGCGCGCCGGGCAGGAGCCCGCGGAGCGCGTCCAGGCGATGACCGAACTGCGCGGCACGGACGGGCGCCGGCTGCTGGCGGTCGCCCACCGCAACGGGCTGCTGCGCTGGTGGGATCCCGCGACGGGGAAACTGCTGGGCGATCCGGTGCGCGCGCACGACGGTCCGGTCCGGGCGCTCGCGGCGGCGGACGGCCTGGTGGTGTCGGGAGGGGAGGACGGGATGGTGCTGCTGCACGACCCGGACGCAGATGGGGTGGTGGGCGCGCCGCTGCGGACGGGCCGGCCGGTCACGGGCCTCGTCGTCCTGCGGGCAGCGCGCGGGCCGACCCGGCTTGCGGTCACCGACGGGTACGGCCTCGAGATCCTCGACCCGATCGCCCGCCGAACGGTCAGTCGGCAGCAGGTGGCCCTCGAGCGCGACGACGTGGACCGGCTGACCGCGCTGGCGGCGGTGCCCTCCGCCGAGGGAACGCTCTACGCCGCCTCCGGCAGCGAGGAGGGCGCACTGTGCCTGTGGGACGCGGGGAGCCCGGACACCGTGCGGCCGCTGCTGCGGGCGCAGCTGGGCGCGGCGATCCGGTCGATGGAGGTGGTCGAGGGCCACTTGGTCGTCGTGCACGCTGCCGGGACGATCGCCTTCGCCACGGCGGAGCTGCTCGCCCGGTGAACCACTTCCCGACCGCGCCCGCGCTTCCCGCGCCGCCGCCGGGGCAGGACCATGAACGAGCACCAGAGCCAGGGGGCGACGCGGGTGTCAGCTGACGGATCCGACCAACTTGCCGCCGCGATCATCAAAGCGGCGTTCACCGTAGCCCGACAGGACCCCGACGGCGGCACCACGGCCACCGGGCCCGACTTCCCCGACATCGCCGCGGCCGTGCTCGGGAAGACCGCCGGCCCGCGGGTCCAACGGGCCGCGGTGCGCGTCCTGGAGGACGCCGCCGACCAGCTCGCCGAACGGCTCGACACCGTGCACGCCCACCGCTACGGGACGCTGACCGACGACGACAAGAGCGTGGTGATGGACAGCATCGCGCACGCGGTCGGGTCCCTGCCGCTGAGCGTCGAGCAGCTCACCCGGCTCGAACTGCGCGGGGAGACCGTCGCCCGTCAGCTGCGCCGGGCCGCGGTGCGGCGATGGGCCGACGCGGACCTGGAGCGCGACGCCCAGGAGTACGGGGCGCTGCTGGTGTTCGAAGCGGCCCAGTTCGTCGTGTCCCTCGCCTCGCAGCCCGCCCTCGCCCAGCGCACCGCGAGCACCGAACGGGCGGCCACGACGGTGGAGGAGATCAGCACGGCGCTGCAGGACGGCATCAGCAGCGTCCGCCCGACCGACTACCGCCCCGACGTGTCGGTGGAGGTCAGCCAGTTCGAGGCGAAGTACGCGACCGACATCCTGCGCGAGCACGGCCACATGGAGCTGTTCGGGATCGACGTGCCCGAAAGCTTTCGCCGGCAACCGGTCGACATCGCCTACATCACGCTGCAGTCCTCGGCGCAGGACCGGTGGCTGCCGGGACGCGAGCAGGTCAGTTCTGTCGACCAGGCCATCGTGGACGCCGGCAAGCCCCTCAAGCGCGACCCCCGCGTGCTGCCCTCGGCGGTGCTCCACCCGACGCCCACCACCGCAGGACCGTTCCGGGTCCTGGTCACCGGGGTCGCCGGCTCCGGCAAGACCACGGTGAGCAAGTGGCTGGCGGTCTGCGCCGCGCGCCACAGCTTCCCCGCGACCCTGCAGGACTGGCAGGGCGTCACCCCCTTCGTCGTCCAGCTGCGGCACCTGTTCACCGGCGCCGACCGCAGCCGCCTGCAACTGGCGGACCTGGCCCGCGTCGCCGCCCACCGCACGCGCGGCATTCCCGAGGGCTGGGTCGATGCGCAACTGCGCGGCGGCAACGCGCTGGTGGTCTTCGACGGCATGGACGAGCTGCCGCCCAGCCCCAAGCCGCACCGCAGCGAGGCGTACAAGTGGATCGACGCCCTGATGGAGGAGTACCCGACCGTACGGTTCATCGTCACCTCCCGCCCCGAAGGACTGGACACCGCCTGGTTCGAGCAGCGCGGCTTTCGGCACCTGAAACTGCAGCCCATGCGGGACCAGGACATCCGGATGTGCGTGCGCCAGTGGTTCAGCTGCCTGCTGCGGTCCTGCCCCGCCGACCTCAAGAGCATCTACCGCCAGCGCCGCGACCGGCTGCTGGGCCACATCGCGGGCAACCCCTCCGTGCGCGATCTGGCCGAGACCCCGCTGCTGTGCGCCATGCTCTGCTCGTTCTACGCCTCGAACCTGTCCGTCGAGGTGCCCAAGAGCCGCTCCCACCTGTACGACCAGGTCATCAACGCGCTCATCAGCGCCCGCGACGAGCAGCGGCGGGTGCTCATCGGGCACGGCATGGAACTGAAGGACAAAAAGGCCCTCCTGCAGGCGATCGCCCGCCACCTGGCCGACCACGCGCAGTCCACGATCCGGCTGCGGCCCATCACCGTCCTCGACGCCCGCTACGCCACCACCTGGTCGCAGCTGCAGGAGTTCGAGAGCCAGCAGGGCAAGACCGCGCACGAGATCCTCACCGACCTGCTCGCCAGCTTCGTCAGCACCCGCATCACGATCGACGACGCGTTGGAGTACGTGGTCGAGCGCAGCGCCGTGCTGCAGCAGGTGGGCCCGAACGAGGTGCAGTTCGCCCACCGCACGTTCCAGGAGTTCCTCGCCGCCTGCGACTACGCCGACCGCGGCGAGACCCAGCAGCTTGCCCGCTTCGTGGGCGGCGGCGAGGACACCTGGTGGCGCATCATCGCCTTCGCCGCCGCCAAATCGACCCGCCGCGACGCCAGCGCCCTGCTGCGCCGGCTGGTGCGGGAGGCCGAACAATCCCCCGTCCGCCACCGCGAACTGCTCCTTTTGATCGCCGAATGCGTCAGCACCGCCAACGTGGACCCGGAGGTCGCCGAGACCGTACGCGACGCCCTCACCGAAGTCCTGCCCCCGCGCACCCCGGACGAGGCGACGAAGCTCGCCGGGGTGGGCGATCACATCCTCAACTGGCTCAGCGGACACCAGGATCCCGCCACCGTCCAAGCCTGCGTCATCGCCGCCGGCCACATCGGCGGACCCGAGGCGATGGCGCTGATCAAGGAGTACGTGGCCGTCCTGACCCAGGACGGCACGACCCCGGCCTGGCTGCGCGCGGTGGTGTGCGCCATGTGGGACCGGTTCGACGTGGAGGAGTACGCGCGCCACGTCCTCGCACAGATCGACTTCGAGGACGACCGCGTCATGATCGACACCGGACGCAAACTGCCCGCCCTCGGACACCTGCGCGGGGCGCGGAAGCTGCGGATCGCCCTCGACGAGGCCGGCGGCCGCGTCGGTGCGCCGTCCTGGAACGGGCTGACGGAACTGGAAGAACTGGACTGCACCGGCTTCCGGCAACTGCACTCCCTCGACGGGATCGACCGGCTGACCGGCCTGACGATGCTGGGCCTGCGCGCCGGCGGCCTGCTGACGGACTACACCCCGCTGGCCCGCCTGACCGGCCTGCGCTACCTCGAGATGCTCGACTGCCGTCATTTGCACGCCACCGACTGGCTGGCCGCACTCACCGACCTGGAGACGCTGCTGCTGTCCGGACCCCGCGAGGCCACCGACTGGTCCGGGCTCGCCCGCCTGACGGCCCTGCGCACGCTGCGCCTCGTCGGCGCGAGTACCGTCCCCGACCTCGACTTCTGCCAACCCCTGAGCGGATTGCGGAGCTTGTGGGTGACACCGGACGACGGCGTGCGGGACACCACCGGCATCGCCGGCGCACAGCACCTGCACCGGCTCGGCCTGACCCTGGCCCGGGACCGCGCGACCCCCGTGACCCTGCCCGCACCGGGCGCGGGGCGGCTGCGCGAGCTGAGCCTGACGGGCCACCTCCACGTCGACGACCTGCAGAGCCTGCGCGGCCACGCCAACCTGCGCTCCCTGCAGGCCGAGAACGTGGTGGGACTGACTTCCCTCCTCCCCCTCGCCTCCTTCCACCACCTGCGCACCCTGCGGCTCACGGATTGCCGGGAGTTGCGCGACATCGCCGGCCTGAGCGCCTACTTCCCGGACCTGGTCACCTTGGACCTGAGCGGCGCCGCGATCACCGACCTCACCCCGCTCGCCGACCTGCCGCAACTCGAAGAGGTCTACTTCGAGCGCTGCAGCCACCTCACCCACATCGACACCCTGCTCCACCTGCCCTCCCTGCGACACGTCAGCTTCGAGGGCATGGTCGACTGGCTGCCGCTGGACGTCATCGCCCAACTCCAGGACGTCCAGCATGTCACCGTCGACTACCTGCATGTCGGCCACGGGGGAGCGTGAGACGGCTGGGCCGGCTCGGGGGCGGTGGGGGAGCTGCATACGATCGAGCCATGATGGAGGCCGTCACCCTTCCGGTCGCCGCGACGCCGACCGCCCCCGCGCTCGTCCTGCGCCCCTGGTGCGCGGAGGACGCCGCTGCGCTGGTGGCGGTGTACCGCGACCCTGATCTGCGGCGATGGGCGAGCTCGTCGATGGAGAGCGAGGACAACGCTCTGCGGTGGGTGCGGGCGCAGCAGCGGGGGTGGGCGGCAGGCCACCGGTACGGCTTCGCGGTCCTCGAAGCCTTCGGTGACGGGGTACCGCCCCGGCTGGTGGGCAACGTGGTGCTCAAGGATGTCGCGCCCGGCAAGCCGACGGCGCAGGTCGGCTACTGGACGGCCGCAGCGGCGCGGGGGAGGGGCGTGGCCCCACGGGCGCTGGAAGCCCTGACGGTCTGGGCCGTCGACGCGTTCGGCGCCGTCGGCCTGGAAGGCCTCGAACTCCTGCATCAGGTCGACAACCTGGCGTCCTGCCGGGTCGCGGAGAAGAGCGGCTCCTCGTTCGCCAGGACCCTGCCGGCGAGTCCTCCGGCCTACCCGCTGGACGGGCACCTGCACGTGCGGCTCAGGCCGCGGCGCGACCACCGATCGTGACCTCGACCTCGTCCCCCCGTTGCGCAAGCTCCCGGATGGACCAGGTGCGGCTGCCGATCGGGGTACCGGCAGCGGTGGTGTAGGCCGGAACGGCCAGCAGCGGACCCGTCGGACCTTCGGTCTGCAACTCCGCCGCGGTGACGACATCATCGCAGAAGCGCAGGAGCAGCTCGACCGGCAGCGGGTTCGCTGCGAAGGCAGGTGGGTCGGGCAGCGCTTGGATGCGGCAGCGGGCGCCCGGAAACAGGTGCGTGTGACTGCAGACGGCCAAGAAGGCGTCCGCGTCGGACGGGCCGGTGGGGGAGGGGGGCATGCTGGCACTCCGGGATCGTCGGGAACGACAGGCCTGATCAGTCTGGCGGGCCGCCCGGCCAAGCCACGGCATCGGCAGGCGCGTTGCGCGAACTCTCACCCGGGCGAGGTAGGTCACGAGAGTCCCGGGGCGGGATGAGGCCCAGTCAACCCCGGCGTCGGGCATGATCGGGCGGGGAGGGGCGGTGCGGAGGGCGCGCCGGCCCGACGTGCGAACAGGGGGATACGGGGTGGAGTGGGGAACGCTGGTCGCCACGCTGGGCGGTGGTCTGATCGCGATAGCCGGTACGGTGCTGGCCGACCGCCTGCGCACCCGCCAGGAACACCGCCGCAGCTTGCAAGCGCGCCGCCGGGACGTGTACACGGAGTTCATCGCGGCGGCCGGCGCGGCCCACACGGAACTACGCCGCCTCGCGCAGAACGGCGCCGGTGCCGCCGGCCTGGAGGAAGCCAGCCGGGCAGCGCTGACGGACGCGCGGATCTACGAGGTCCGCGAGCGCCTGTTCCTCGACGCCAGCGCCCGGATCGCGGCCACCGGCCAGACCATGTTCGAGCGCCTCCGCGCCCTGCGAAAGACCGTCGCCGCAGGCGCCGGCATCGCGACCCCCGCCTTCCACGACATCTACCACCCCTACCTGGACGCCGTCTGGGCCTACCGCGAGGCCGTCCGCGACGAACTGGAGGGCCACGTCCTGACCCCGACCGACTTCGGCTGGTCCGCCTGGGACGGCCGCGAACGCTGCCCCCACTGCGCCGAGCGCGCCGCGAACCGGCCGCCCGCTCAGACCTGACCTCTTGCGTCGCCGCGCCAACGGAGGGCTACGGCTGCGCACCTGCCCGGTAGCGCTGAACCAGAAATGCCGGGAAGCGCGCGTTGGACCCGTTTTCCCCCAATACGCGACTCCTGTACTGCGGACAGATTCATGGCCCGGACCAGCTGTGCTGCGGGGTTGGTCGCACCATGGCTGTGCCTGCGCGCCCGAGAGACGCCATGATGAGCGCCGACGGTTGATCAATCCTGGGGGGACCATGAGCGCTACACGAGCGCACGCCATCGGTGCAGCGGGCGCGGTGGCAGTGTTGATGATGGTGACAAGCGGATGCGCGGGGGACACCGGCGACAGCAGGTCCACGGGCGGACAGCCGCCGAAGTCCTCTACCACTCCCGCTGTTGACTCCACGCACGCGCCAGCGCAGCCGACGCCGGTGCCTACCTTCACATCCGCGCCTGCGTTGACCGTGCGAACGCTGACGGCCCTCACCTTCCCGGAAAACGTCACCCCGGGTACGTACGGCATGCCCGTGACGGCTTTGACGCCCTCTGCCGGCGACGCCTCGCGTCCGCCCCTGACGCCGGTGGCCTGCCAGGACGTGATGGAGATCATCGAGGGCAAGGCGGCTACCGTCGGGGTCTCTCAGTTGATCAACTGGAAGAGCGACGTCTTTTCAGGGGGTACTACGCTCGCGGCCTATCCGTCCGGAGGCGCCGCGAGCGTGTTCCGCGCCCTGGAAGTCAACCTGCCGTTGTGCCGCATTCTGTCCGGTGTCGACTACGGCGGCCAGCCATTCACCAACCGCATCGTCGTGATGCCGGCCCCGACCGTAGGCGATCAGGCGGTGCGGTTCCAGGAGGTGGCCAACCTGGGCGACGGGCACCTTCGCTACACCGAGCACACCGTCGTACGAAGCGGCGATACCATCGCCGCCTTCGCCATGGTGGACGTCGACCGCCAGACCCCTTTCCCACCTAAGCTCGTCACCCAACAGGTACAACGTCTTGCCGCTGCCCAGCCCAGGCCGCAAGTCAACGGAGAGTTGTAGGCGATCGGGTCTCACGTCTGCTGGTGTGACACGGTCGATCCGGCCCCGGACGCAGGGGGCTCGTCCCGGAAGCCGGACCGCCGTCCTCCCCGTTGTGGCCTGCGCGCCCACCATGGTTGCGGTGCAGGGGACACCGTCGCCTGGGGCTCCCGCGCATACGGGGAGCTCAGTGGGCGGGGCCGCCGGGCCCGTCCTGCCCGGCGGCCCCGACCGGTCTAGAGAAGCGGCCAGCGCCGCTCCGACGGCTCTGACGACACATCCCGCATCTCCCGCCGCGCCGTGCTTCCCCCGCCGCTCGCCGGTCCCGCGAGGAAGGCGCGCTGCGCGTCGAGCAGACGGAACAGCTTGCGTGCTGACACGTGGCGCCACCACCACTCCTGCATCATGAACGCTGCCGCTGCCACGCGCTCGGCGGCACCCGGCCGCCGCCTCACTGCTCCGCCTCCACCGGCGACGCCTTGAAGGAGCAGGTGGTCATGGCCCAGAACCCGACGTGTCCCGACAGCCCCGCATGGCGCAGTGCCCAGATCTGCGGCTCATCGGCGGACTCGGCCCTTACCGACTTCTCACCGCAGGCCGTGCACTGGATCTCGAAGATCGGCAGGCATGCCGACGTGTCGAGCTGCAACATCCAGTCGACGAACTTGAGGACCGCCCGTACGCCCATCACCGCACGCCCCTAAGCGGCAGCGCGGTGCGATCAGAAGAACGCATCGGTTTGACCTCCCGCGATTGACCTCGCAACTGCACCCCGTCTCGGCGTTGCACCCGCAGGGCTGCCATGCGCGCCCTCACACACCGCCCCCGGCGAAGGCGGCAGGCGGGGTGTCGGCCGGCCTTCATCGTCTGCTGGGTCGTCCGGTGGTCTTCCCGGAGCGGGAGGAGAGTCCCACACCACGAGAGACCACCCACCGCCGTGGAGCAGGGGCCTGCCTCCGACCGGTCCGTGGGGACGCTGCCCTGCCCACACGTGGCTGCTGCGAACCGGCTGCCGGTAGCGGTCCCAGGGTTTGCGGAGCCGGTCATGATTCCGCCCGGTCCGCGAGATTGAACCGGCAGAAGACACTCTTTCCCCCGAAATCGCGCGGCGCCCACCACGTCGCATCGGCCAGGCTCTGGACGATGAACAGGCCTCGTCCGGAGTCCGCCGGCAGACTCTCCAAGAAATCCTCGGCCGGGCCGGGCTCCGGGCTCGCCGCGGCAGGAAGCATGGGTGGTGTGGAGTCCTCGTCGGAGACCTCTGCACACAACCACTTCGGCCATGCCCACAAAGCGACTCCGACGCGCCGATCCCCGCCGATGCTTTCCAGCCAGCCATCAGGCGTCGCGTGGTGGACAGCGTTACCCACGAGTTCGGACACACACAGCGCAACGTCATCCGTCAGACCCGGCAGCGCCCACTCCCGCAATGTGTCCTCGGCCATGCGGCGCGCAACCCACGCGGCGTCGACGTCATCCGCGAGCAGCGTGATCGAACGAAACCGCTCGGACAGGGAGGGGGCACCAGGCCGCCTCAACGCCATCGGAGACTCCGACGTCGGCAACTCCCTTGTGGGCGAATCCATCGCACGCTCCTTCATCACCGACGAAAGGGTCTTCCGCCGTCGAGTGACCACCAGTGAACGGCGGGATGCGAGCGAAAGGGAGTGTTCATCAGAGGGTTCGCATAACCGCCGGGGTTCGTGGTGTTCGCGAAGGGGGTTCGCTCGCGAACCCCCTCTCGTAGTCCCAACTGCTGTGGCACGATGAAGATCTGACGTCATCTGGGGATGGCAGGCGAACATGAACGCAGAACCGAACCGGCGACTGGCCAATCTCATGGCGGAGGCAGGTGCATCGAACAAGGGTCTGGCAAAGCGCGTCCGGGAGGTCGCGCAGCGACGCGGAGCACATGTTGGAACAACGCATGTCGTCGTGCAACGATGGCTCAACGGTGGTGGAATCCAGCCGCAGACCGTCCTGTTTCTCGCCGATGCGCTGAGCGAAAAACTCCACCGACGAATCGCGCCAACGGACCTCGGCTTCCATCTGGCACCCACCGGCGCGCCGCCTGCCGTAGACGGCTACCCGGAGTCTCTCCCGGCAGCACTGAACGCCCTTGACGATCTGACGCAACAACGCCCCGAAGACACCCCGGCGGGCGACCTTCTCCTACCGGAAGCGGACGTCAACTCCGGAGTTCTATCCTGGCTCATCTCGCGACCCGACGGCCTCACAGTTGACACTTCCAACTGCCGCCGGGTCGGGATGCGGGATGTATCGGCAGTGCGCACCGCGGCCGAAATGTTCATGCGGCTTGATTTCCTATACGGCGGCGGCCATGGACACAAGGCACTTCGCCACTACTTCCGTCATGAAGTTCTGCCACTACTGGGCGCCGGCTACAGCGCCAGGGTGGGAAACGCTCTGTTCGGGGCCGCTACGGAGATTTCACAGCTCCTGGCGTGGACCGCCTACGACACGGGAAACCACGCCCTCGCCGACCGATACCTCCTGTCCACCCTTCGCCTGACGCAAGTCGTCGACGACCGCATGATGGGTGCTCGTATCCTCGCCAACATGAGCCACCAGGCCAACTACCTAGGGCGCCCATCGCGTGCGGTCCAGCTGGCCCGCGCAGCGGTGGAGGGCGGAAAGGAGCGCTCGACGCCGCGTGCCAAGGCTCTCTTCGCCGCCCACGAAGCCCGCGCTCTGTCGGCGGCCCGGAACCACAAGGGCGCATCACTCGCTATGAACGAGGCCGAGAGGTTCTTCGCTCGGGCCGAGGCCGGCGAGGACCCCGCTTGGCTGTCCTATATGGATGAGGCCGAACTCGCGGGAGAGTTCTGCCACTGCTTCCGGGATCTGGGGCAAGGTGCGGAAGCCGTGCGGTTCGCCGAACGGGCAGTCGCGCTCACCGACCCCAAATACGCCCGTACCCTGGGGTTCTGCCGGATGGTCCTCGCACAAAGCCAACTGCTCAACGGTGAACTGGAGGCCGCGGTCACTACCGCCGGTCTGGCCGTCACCGGTGGGGACGCACTCCAATCTGCCCGATTCCAACGCTACGTATCGGACTTCCAGCGGGACGTATCCGTGCACGCCGAAAATCCTGTCGTCCAGCACTTCAACGAGCAGGTACGTCACGCCCTGCAGCGGCTGAACGACGATTAGGTTCATGTCAGCCCGGATGCCAATCGCGCGGCGCGTCTTCGTTGCGCAACGAGGCAATACGCCGAGCGTACTCCTCCGCCACTTCCTGACTCTCTTCGATGTTCTGCATCAGCCAGGTGACCATCTTGAACTCCTGGATTCCACGCAACGTTGAGAACCCGGGCCAGGCGCTCAGCTCGTACCCGTACGCTTCGACGAACGCTGCGTACTGCTCCGACGTCTGCCAGCCCAGACTGAGATGCTCCGTGGCCGTCACCATCAGGTCCCATTCGGGATGATCGTAGCTGAACCCCTCAAAGTCGATCAGGATGACCTGTCCACCTTGGTCCACCATGAGGTTCTGCACGTGAGCATCACCATGAACAGGGCCCTTTGGTGAATCAAAGCGCAATTCCGCCAATCGATCGCGAAGCTCACGCCTACGCTTGCGCAGGAACTCTCGATCATCCTCCGGAATGCCCACCGCCGATTCAATGCGGAGCTTGGCGCGGCCAAAAGCGTTGTACGGAGGCAGCTGGAGACCTTCGGGCAACTGCATCGAGTGCAGGTCTCGCAGCACCGCGCCGAGTTCGCCATAGGTAGCATCCCGGTCGCCTTCGCTGATCAAGTGCCAGAACGTCACCGGATGCCCGTCGACGACCTGCGGCTGCTCCAGGTCGTCCACCACCCGGGCGGCGGCGAAACCTTCCCGCCCCAGCCAGCGGGAGACTCGCACCTCGATCTCCGCAGATGAGAGATAGTCCCTGGACCGGGCAATGCGCACGATCACCGCATGCGCCGCCAGCCGGAAGAGCGCGTTCTCTCCGAGGCGGATCATCTGCGCCCCATCGCTGTTCAGCCCGGCCGCGCGACAGGCCGCGACCATCAGCTTTGTTGCACCCGCCGAGGTGAACCCTTGCCCTGCTCGCCGCGCAGCGTCAGCGGACATGTTCGTACCCAACCCTCCTCTAGCCGTACGGCTCGCGACAGCACGCCGATCAGGCACTCAGCGGACGTGCACCCACAGCAGACGGTACCCAGGGGACCAGGTATCCAGCGAAGTCAGGGGTGACCGCCCGATGAGCCAACAGTCACCTCGCAACCGCCGACCTACGATCTCTCCTTGTGGACCCGTGGTCGCCTGCCGGAGCAGCACCCTGAAGGCGACGTGGCGTGAGCGGCTCTCGTGAGGGCTTCCAGGGCTTGTAACGCTACGGCTTATGTGCTGGACGAAGGGCCTGCGAACTCGGCTGCAGGCGGGGAGGCTAGGAGCCGTGGACTGGAAATCGCGTGCGGCAGCGCTGGCGGATGCTGTCGTGCATCCGGCGTCGCGCTGGTACGGGCCGCTCGCCGACACGCCGCGCCACCTGTTTGTGCCGCGGTGGTGGCGTGCGGTGCCGGACGGCGGCTGGGCGGTGTGTGACGGTGCTGCTGATCCAGAGCGGTGGGCGGCCGCGGCGTACGGCGATCGCACGTTGGTGACCCGTGTCGGACCGCTGCACGCTGATCACGCCGGTGCTGACGACCATCCCGAGGGTCTGCCCACCTCCTCCAGCACCCTGCCGGGCCTGGTGGTGGTGATGTACCAGCACGCCATGATCGTCGAGGGCGCCGAGATGCTGTGCCTGACCGGTTCCGGTTACGGCACCGCGCTGCTCGCGCGCCGGCTGGGGGAGCGCCTGGTGACGAGCGTGGACGTCGATCCGTACCTCGTCGCTGCGGCCCGCGGGCGGTTGGACCGCATCGGCCTGCGTCCGCGGGTGGAGGTTGCCGACATCACCGGCTCCTTGCCCGGTACGTTCGACCGGATCGTGTCCACCGTCGGCCTCGCGGGCGTCCCGGCGTCGTGGCTGAGGGCGCTGCGCACCGGAGGGCGCTTCGTGACCAATCTCGTGGGCACCGGCATGGTGATCGCCGCGGACAAGACGCCGGACGGCGGGGCCCGTGGCCGGGTCTCCTGGCAGCGGGCCGGGTTCATGGCCACCCGGAGCGGCGAGGATCATCCGCCGCAGCTTGCTGCGCGGCACGCCTGGAGCGCTGACGCCGAAGACGTGAGCACCGGCCGGTACCCGGTCGTTCAGGTCACCGCGACGTGGGAGCTGATGACCTCCTTCGCCCTCGCGGTGCCAGGCGTGCAGCACGGGTACGCCGGGGACGGCGACGGCGTACGAACGGCGGTCATGGTCCACCCCGACGGTTCCTGGGCCCGCGCCGTCGGCCGGCGCGGCGAGCATCCCACGGTGCATCAGGCAGGCCCGCGGCGGCTGTGGGACAGCCTGGATGCCATCCGGCACGACTGGTTGAGCGACGGCTCCCTACCCGTCTACGGCGCCGCCGCGGCAGTGGACCCGGACGGCACGCTCCACCTCACCCGCGGATCGTGGCACGCCACCATCCCGGCCGCCGACACCGGAACGTTCTGACGGGCCCCACGCAGGGGTCTGCTGCTACCCGCCGAAAACGCCCTTGCAGGCGCGGACCACCTCGGGCGACAGGCCCGAGCGGTGGCCCTGGGCGCACAGATCCGGCTGGTAGGCCGGCGGCCGGGCCGCCGGCACCGATCGCTGGGGAACGGTTCGCCGTGGGGCCGTTCGCGGGGTCGTCCGTCGGGGTTTGCGGGGCGGGGCGGCGCGCACGCGGGCCGGAGGCCGTACCTCCTCCGGCGCGGCGTCCCGCGGTGGCACGACGGCGGGGGCGACGGACGGGGCGACGGAGGGGGCTGGTGCGGGGCTGGCGCTCACGAAGCTCAGCGCCGTGGTGTCGGCCGTGCGGTCGACGTCCAGCAACAGCGGCGCCACTGACGGCACATCAGCCACAGGAGCCTGGGTCGGGACGGGGCCGCGGTCGGCGGGGGCGACCGTCATGCAGCCGCACAGCAGCCCCGGCAGCGCGACGACCAGGACGGCGGCCCGCACGAAACGGAAGGTCATCGACTCACTGTGCCCGATCGGCGCAGCCGCCCGCCACGCACCACGGGCAGGACCACCCCGATGAGTGAGCCCTTCGGGTGATGGGTGCCTTCTCGGGGGAGCCGCCCGTCGATCCGGCCGCGGCGGATACCGGGGCGGTGCCGTTCAGCGGGGGCTGGTCCAGCGCGGTGTCCACGTCCCGACGGCGCCATGTCCGGCGCTGGTGGTGAGGTGGGCGCGCAGGGTGGCCAGGGCCGGGTGGGGGTTGGCGCGGCGCCACAGGAGCGAGTGCGGGTAGACGGGCGTCGGATCGGTGATCGGGATGCGGCGCAGGCCGTGGTCGGCGGGCCAGACCAGACGGGTGTGCTCGCCCATGAAGGTGGCCAGCGCCGGGGTGTCGGCGATGGTGTCGAGCAGCGCGTCGGAGCCGAAGTTGGGGCCGGTCGCCTCGATGGTGAGGCCGAACTCGGCGACCAGCGCGTCGTAGTAGGCGGCCCATTCGGTGCCCGGGACGATGCCGGGCATCCAGATCCGGTGCCCGGCGAGCTGGGCGACGGTCACCGACCGGGCGCCCGCCAGCGCGTGGGCGGGGCCGGTGAGCAGTTGGAGCGGCTCGTCGAGCACCCGGGCGGAGGCGAGGTCGTCGGGCAGCGGTCGCCCGGGCGCGCCGACGGCACGGAAGGACGCGTCGATCGTCCCGGAGCGGAGGGCGGCGACGGCCGCGTCGACGTCGAAGAGCATCAGCACGTCGAGCTCGATGTCGGAGTGGGCGCGGTGGAAGGCGCGCAGCAGGCCGGACTGCGCGGTGCGCGAGGCGATCACGTCGACGCGGAGCGGACGGTGGCCGGTGCGCACGGAGGCCACCGCGCGCTCGGCGACGCGCAGCAGCTCGCGCGCGTGGGGCAAGAACGCCTGTCCGTCGATGGTGAGCTCAGCCCCGCGTGCCCCGCGGGTGAACAGCTGCACCTCGAGCCGGCGCTCCAGCGCGGCGATGCGCTTGGAGACGGCCTGCTGGGTGACCGCCAGCTCGGCGGCGGCCTCCTGGAACCGCCCCGCGTCAGCAACGGCGACAAAGGTCCGGACGGTGTCGAGGTCCATGCCACCACTCTATGGCCACAACCACAGGTTGTGTGAAGCCGCCCTCATGGTTGTTTGACCCCCGACTACGGCGCTCGCTTGGATGGTGTCGATCGCTTGGCGGTTGTACGAAGGAGGGGGCGGGATGAGTGTAGGGCAGCGGCTGGGGCGGCGCTTCGGGTGGTTGTGGGCGGCGTACGGGACCAGCGCGCTGGGCACCTGGCTGGCCTTCGGCGCATTCCCGCTGATCGCCATCCAGGTACTGCACGCCGGCCCGGCCGAGGTCGCCGCCCTCGCCTCCGTGGGGTCGGCGGTGGGCGCGGCGGTGGCGGTGCCGCTGGGTCCGTGGGTGGAGTTCCGCCGCAAGCGGCCGGTGCTGATCGTGATGGACCTGGTGCGGTGTGCGGCGCTGCTGACGATCCCCGCCGGGTTCGCGCTCGGCGTGCTCACGTTCCTGCAGCTCCTGCTGGTCTCGGTCGTCGTCGCGGCGGCCGACATCACCTTCCGTGCCGCCTCCGGCGCGTACCTGAAGACGCTGCTGCCCGCCGAGGACCTGCTCGTGGCCAACGCCCGGTTCGAATCCACCGCCTGGACGACCACGATCATCGGGCCGCCCCTGGGCGGTGCGGCGATCGGGCTGCTGGGGGTGGTGGCGACGGTGCTGGCCGACGCGGTCAGCTACCTGCTCTCGGCCCTGGGGATCCGTGCGACGGGCGGCCACGAGCCACCGCCGGCGTGCCGTGAGGGCGCGCGCCTGCGGCCCGGGGACCTGCTCGACGGATGGCGCTACATCCTCGCTGACCCGACGCTGCGGGCCCTGTTCCTCAACACCGCCGTCTTCAACGGCCTGGTGATGGCCACCCAGCCGCTGCTGGCCGTCCTGATGCTCGGCCGGCTGGGCTTCGCCCCGTGGCAGTACGGCCTCGCGTTTGCCGCGCCGGCGATCGGCGGGCTGCTCGGCTCCCGGCTGGCCCGGCCGCTCGTCACCCGGTTCGGACAGCACCCGGTGCTGGTCGCGGCCGGGACGCTGCGCGCGCTGTGGCCGCTGGGTCTGATGTTCCTGGGACCGGGCAGCGGCGGCCTGCTGCTGGTGATGGGCGTCGAACTCGGGCTCATCTTCTGCTGCGGGATCTTCAACCCCGTGTGCGCCACCGACCGTCTCCAGCGCACACCGCCCCACCAAGTCACGCGCACGCTCACCGCCTGGGCGGTGACGACCCGGGCCTCGACCGCCCTGCTGACGGCCGTGTGGGGTGTACTGGGCAGCCTGCTCGGCCCCCGGGCGGCGATCGGCCTGGCCGGAATACTCCTGCTGGCGACCCCGCTGCTGCTGCCCCGCCGCACGACAGCGCGTCCCGCCGAGCCCGAGCCGGAGGCCGCCCCCGGGCCGGCACCCGGGCACGCCTGACACCACCTCCACGATCGTCGTCGATCACGCTCCGGCCTACTCGGGCAAGACCCGCCGGAGCCCCGGGCACGGGGGAGCGGAGCACTACCGTGCCCCCGCCTCGAAGGCCAGCTCACCGTCGACGAACGTCATCTGGACCTGCGTGGCATGCACCTGTGTGA
This sequence comes from Streptomyces sp. NPDC006733, assembly GCF_040636125.1. NCBI lineage: Bacteria > Bacillati > Actinomycetota > Actinomycetes > Kitasatosporales > Streptomycetaceae > Streptomyces > Streptomyces sp. NPDC006733. The sequence continues at coordinate 122,408 of NZ_JBEYJD010000009.1, forward strand.
TGGGCACCTCGAAGGGGTTCTGGTCGACGACGACGATGTCGGCGAGCATGCCCGGCTCGATGCGGCCCACCCGGTGCGCCATGCCCTCCTGACGGGCGGAGTTGACCGTGAACAGGTCAAAGGCCTGCTCCAACGAGATGGCCTGCCCGGAGCCGAAGCGCTCGGCACTGCCCCCCGGCTCCTGCCGGGTGACGAGGGACTCCAGCGCCCCCCACGGGTTGACCGACGGCACGATGCACCAGTCGGACCCCGCCACGACCAGGGCGCGGGCTTCGAGCATCTCGCGCACCGGCCAGACGCGTTCGATCGCTTTCGCGCCGACGGCCGTGGCGATGTCGGTGCAGATGGGAGAGGGCCGCCACAGGTAGGGCGAGACTTCGAACGTTGCGCCGATCCGCGATGCGCGCTCGAGGTCGCTCGGGGCCACGAACGTGCAGTGGCCGACGTTGTGCATCGACGGGCTGGGCCCATTGGCGGTGCGGGCGGCCTCGAGGGCGTCCAGGGCCGCCCGGACGGCTGCATCGCCGGCCGCGTGGAACTTGACCGTCAGCCCCATCCGGTCGAAGCGGGTCACCACCTCGTCGAGGACGGTCGGGTCGATCGCGAGCAGCCCGTGCCGTCCGGCCTCGTCCTCGCGCCCCGGCACGGTGTCCTCGTAAGGGTCGAGCATCGCCGCCGTGTGGCTGTCGGTCGGTACCCCGTCGAGGAAGATCTTCACGCAGTCGGGGGCGATGTGCCGGCTCGCGTAGCGGTTCCGGGTGGCGATCACCTCATCGCACGTCGGGTCATGGGGCGACCACACCAGACACAGGCGCACGCGCTGCCGCACGGCTCCGCGGGCGGCGAGCCGGCTGTACGCCCGCAGCTCGGCGGGTGCCCCGGCGGTGAATCCGACCGCGGCTTCGGTGAACGACGTGATCCCATACGAGAGCATCTCGCGCAGCGCCCACTCCAGCGCGGCCTCGACCTCCTCATCGGTCGGCGAGGGTGCCGCCATGGCGAGCAACTCGACCGCGCTCTCGCGCTGGAGGCCGCTGGGGTTGCCCGCGGCGTCCCGTTCGTAGAAGCCACCGGCCGGGTCCGGCGTGCCCGGGCCGATCCCCGCGGCGCGTAGCGCCGCGCTGTTCGCCCATGAACTGTGTCCGCTGGTGTCCTCCAGCAGGACGGGATGGTCCGGGGAGACCGCGTCGAGCATGGTCCGATCCGGGGTCGCGCCGAGCGCGGAGGTGTCCCACCGGCCGCCGAGCACCCATGCGCCCGGCGCGGCCCGCGCCACGTGCTCGGCCACGATGCGCAGCGTCTGGTCCAGCGTCGACCCCGGCGGTATCTTGCAGCGACGCTCCCGGATCCCGGCGTAGATCGGGTGCACGTGCAGGTCGTGCAGGCCCGGCAGGACGGTGCCGCCGTCCAGCTCGATCACCCGGGTGCCCGGGCCGCGCTGCCGCAGCACCTCCTCTCGTCCCCCGACCGTCTCGATGACACCGCCGCGCACGGCGAGCCCCTGCGCCCAGCCCGACGCTGTTCTGACGTGCCCGCCCACCAACACCGTGTCCGCGGACTGATCGGTCATCGCCCTCCACCTCTCGCTCGACAAGTCATCGACTCAGCCGGTCACCCACTCAACGACTCAGCGGTTCAACGGCTTCGCGGCTTCGCGGCTTCACAGCTCAGCGCCGGTTGATGAATCCGGCGTCGATGGGCAGCGTGACGCCGGTGACGTAGCGGGCCTCGTCCGAGGCCAGCCACACGACGGCGTTGGACACGTCGAGCGCCTCGACCATGTCCACCGGCAGGGCGTTCGGCGCCGTCTCGGACAAGATCGGGTCCTGGGCGACGAACTCGACGATGGCCGGGTCGATCACCATGGCGGTCGGCACCCCGGTGGGGTGCACGGAATTGACCCGGATGCTGTGCGGGGCCAGGTTGTTGGCGTACGTCCGCATCAGGCCGACCGCGCCGTGCTTGGAGGCGGCGTACCCCAGGCCGCCGTTGCTGGCCCCGCCGATACCGACCAGCCCCGCCGTGGAGTTGACGATCACGATCGAGCCGCCCTGCCCCGCGTCGACCATCGACGGGAGGGCCACCTCGATGGTGTGGAAGGTGCCGGTGAGGTTCACGTCGATGGCGTCCCGCCACGCCTGCACCCGGTCCTCCACCAACAGGGGCGCGATCCCCGCGTTGGCGACCACGATGTGGATCCGTCCGAACGCATCCAGCCCGGCGTCGTACGCCTCCTGCAGCGCGTCGCGATCGCGCACGTCCGCCTGCCGCGCCACCACACGGCGCCCCAAACCCTGCACCTCCTCGACCGCCTCGGCCAGATCCTCCGGCGTCGACTGCGGATAGGGCACGGTCTCGACCGCCCGGCAGATGTCCACGATGACCAGGTCGGCGCCCTCCTCCGCCATCCGGCGCACATGACTGCGCCCCAGCCCGCCGGCGGCCCCGGTGACAAAGGCCACTTTGCCGTCCAGACGCCCCGGAGGGGCCGGGGTCTCCTCGTTCGACATATCGGAACTCCTTGCTCCGCCCCAGCCGCCGGTGCGCTGCTCACCGGGGCCGTACGGCGGGGGATTCACCCGTGGGTCGTGCGGTGATCGAGCACGGCGGGGCTACCGCCGTTCCGTGGTCCTGCCAGTGATGTACCGCGCGGGGGCCGGTCTGGCCAGAGGGCGACGGGAGTGTGGCCGGACGCCGGCCACCGCACCCGCGCCCGTAGTCCAACGGCCCGATCCAAGGAAGAGGTTCACTGCTCCCCGGAGCGATTGACGAGGTAGGCCGTGCCGCTGAGACTTGACGGCATCCTCGCCTCCTGCGGCCGGCAGGGGAGGGGGAGATACTGCGGGCGCGGCGCTGGGGCGGTTGTGCCGGCTGCCGATGTGCCGGAGGTAGGAGGGAGTGTCATGGCGAGGGCGACGGATCCGGCACCCGAGAGCCCGGAGAGCACAGCATCCGCCACGAACCTGTGGCCGTGGCCGCCGAGGCACGCCTTCTTTCTGGCGCCGGTCATCCTCCTGGTCCTCGTCGTGGTCCTCGCCGTCACCAGCGTCGTGGCGGGATGGCCGCACCACCGCTACGACGGGCCTGTCGTGCTGGGCATCGTGATCCTCAGCCTGCTGCCGGTCATCCTGCTGTTCGTGCAGACGCTGGTCGCTTCGAACGTCTCGGCCAGCATCAGCCTGCCCGGGGTGTCGCTGTCCCTGGCCGGAGCGTCGGAGACGGCCGCTGTAGGGGTGCGCACCACCACCCTGGCGGAGAACCTGGACACGCCCCAGAGCGCGCCGCTCACGCGGACATCGCTGCGCAGTGTCCTGCGGGCGCTGCGGCAGGCCCATGACAGCGAGGTCACGGTCGTGGACCTGCGGCAGGGGCGTACGTGGTGGGAGAGCCGGCTGTTCATCCTCGTGGCCGGGGCGGCCCGGCGGGACCGACCGCAGGTCATCGCCTTTGTGGGCGACCGCAACGGTAGCAGCGGGACGTTCCTCGGCTGGGCGCCGCCGTCCCGGCTGCTCGCCTTGCATCTACCGGCCAACCCGGCCCTGGCAGAGGCCTACGAACGGGCTCAGGTGGAGGCCACGAAGTGGCAGATGGGGGTCCCCGGGCCCCAGGTGCCCGGGGGAGGCACCCCCTACGTGACCCTCCCGTGGGACAGCACACAGTTCTACCTGCCGACCATGGAGGACGACACCTCCGATCCGGCCTTCGCGTTCGAACTCTTCCTGCAGCGCCAGCTCGACCAGCAGCCGGCTCCGCCACCGCGCGAATACGTGACGATCCAGCGTCTGCTGCAGCTCTACGAGCCCGCCCTGGTGACCGACAGCGTCGACGCCCAGGCCGACGACAGCGCCTGGGCACAGATGCTCGCCACGACCTCGCGCCGTTTCTTCGCGCTGACGACGGCAGGGCACTTCAAGACGCTCGTTCCCCGTGACGCCCTGGTCGCCGCCGTGGTCGCCCGCCTGGTGGCCACCCACAACCAACGGGCCTGAGCGCGGCCACCGATCGCCGCCCCTGCTCGGAGCCCCCACCGCCCGCGTTGACCGCGTCAATGGCGAACGGGGTTCACCGCGTCGAAGAGCACCTGCGCCGAGGCCCTGTCGAGGTAGAAGGAGCCTGCGTAGGCGCCTTTCGTGACCGTGACGTCGAAATCCGTGCTCGCCACCCACTGCGCGTCCTGCGGCAGCACCGCCGCGATCTCGCGCGGAACCTCCTCGGGTGCTGCGCTCGTGAACTTCCAGCCGGCCGTACCCATGATCTTGCGCACGGCGCCGGCATCCTTGGCACGGAGCACGCCGACCAGGCGCACGTCCGTGGGCCCCGGGAGCCGTGAGTCGCCCGCGGTGAGGTCGATGCCACACCACGTCGACGCCTGGATCTCCCCCAGCTCGGGAAAGCGTGCCGCGATCGGCTCGATCTCGTGACGGACCGTGCACGCGGGTTTTTGGGCCCCTGCAGAGTGGCGGCTGTCCGTCCGCGACGAGCCCCCTCCGCAGGACGTCAACAGGAGGGCGACCGCTCCCGCGGCGGCGACAGCGCGCCACGTCCCCTGTGGTGACACCATCATCCCCGCCCTCCCGGACGCGCGATGGATGCCGACAGCAGGCGGTGCCCTCGTCCGGATCGCGGCCGGTGTCAGGGTAGCGCGGGGCGCGAAGGGCCCGTCCGGCGCGGACGACCCGAGCCGTCCGCGCTGCCCCCGGGCTTCCTGGGGGCCGGGTAGCCGCGGAGTCGGCCCGCTATCCCGCGCTGTTGTTCTGCCGGCCCTCGGCGTGGGCGTTGGCGTTGTGGTTCACCGCGCTGGGGGAGTCGCTGGCGGCCGTGCTGTCCAACGCTTCGCTCAGCAGATCGTTGCCCGTCAACGAGTGCAGGTTGTTCAAGGTGCCGTCGGCGACCCCGGCATGCGCGTTGGGGGAGACCAGGGCAGTCGCGCATCCTGCGGCAAAAGTGGCGACCGCGAGCATCATTCGCTTCTTCATGCCCACTCAACCGATAACACCGGGTGCCGGTTACGGTCCGGCGCACGGTCGGCCGAATCCCACGGGTGGGGCCGTGGCCCCGTGCGGCTCTCCGACCAGGTCAGCGCGTGTCGATCACTCGCCTCGATGGGGCGGCCGTCGGTGAGATGCCAGGGGAGGCGTAAACGGCCACGCGGACCTGGACGGCGACCACCCTCGGGGAGGAGGAATCGAGCTTGCCGTCGAGGTGCGGAAACGCCCAGGCCATGGTGTCCGCCCCCGGGTCCGAATCGGTAACCCCGCGGGTTCGGGCCGTGTGCCTCGTGCCGGTTGCGCTGGGCGGACCGCTAGGATTCCCGGCGATCATAGCGGTGGCGCGCCGTGGCGCCTCACGGAGATCTCCCAGCCGCCCGGGTGGACGCTGCGACAAAAGCGGTTGGCCGACGCAGGGCCCGTGGGTAGCGTCGCCGTTCATGACCCCCACCCTGCACACGAAGCGGCTGCTGCTGACGCCCTACGTCCCCGGCGACGAGGACGACTTCGTCGCGCTGTTCCAGGACCCCCAGGTGTCGCAGTGGATGGGCGACGGCCCGTCCACCGCCGCGGAGGACCGCGCCCTGTTCGGGCGGATCTTCACCAAGGTCTACGCCCAGGACCTGTTCGCTGTCTGGGCGGTGCGGCGTGACGGGCTTCTGGTCGGGCACGCGGAGATCAAGGCGACCGATGCCGTCGCAGGGCACGAGATCATCTACGCGTTGGCGCCGGCGGCCTGGGGGTCCGGCCTGGGGACCGAGCTGGCCGAGGCGATCGTCGCCTACGGCTTCGACACCCTGGACTTGAGCACGGTCCACGCCACCGTGGCCGCCCCGAACGAGGCCTCCCTGACGCTGCTCCGCCGCATCGGCTTCACGCATATCCGCGACCTCACAGAAGAGGACGGCAGCACCACCCGCGTGTTGGCCCGCCCCCGGGCCTGACGGGCCAGCCCGGCGCGGCCGCCGTCCGCCGGCGGCGAGGACCTCGGCGAGACTGCTGACGGGGCGCCCCAGCAGCGCGGTCAGCGTGCGGCGCTGGCGCTCGGTCAGCGGAGCGACGAAGACGACGGCGTCGGCGGCGACCTGCTCGCAGGCCTGGGCCACCTTGCGGACCTTCCCGTAGCTCAGCACCGTGCGTGAGGAGTAGGGGCGCCCCATCAGGTGGATCCCGCCGTGTGAGACGCCGCGCCGCTGCACGAGCTGCTCCGCGACCTGGGCGCCGTGCGCGGCGAGTTCCGCGGCGGCTGCGTCCATCCGCGCGGCGAAGTCCTTCTGCTTCGCGGGGAAGAACCCGACCAGCACAACCACCGCCCCCGCGACCGCCAACTGCCCGGGCGGGCGGAGGGCGGGCCTGGGCGGCGGGCGGCGCGCCGGGCGCCGGTTGCGGCGTCCGGGCTGATGCATGTGCCACAGGCTAGGTGGGGCGCTGGTGCGGTGACCACCACATTCCCGCCGCGCCAGGACCCGCCCGCAGCGACTCACTGTGCCGCGCGTGCCTCGCGGCGGAGCCACTGCAGCAGCGTCGGGTTGTCGACGGTGGTGATGACGACGACCGTGGTGCGCAGATGGCGCTCGTCCTCGAGCAGGGCGAGCAGGCTCGCCGCCAGGTCCGCGCGGGCGGTGAACCGGCCGTCGGCGTGGCCGGCGACGAGCGTGTAGGCGGTGGGTGCCGGCAGGTGGAACAGCCCGCTGGGGCGCACAATCGTCCAGTCCAGGGTGCTGGCCCGGACGAGGGTCTCCATCCGCCGCATGTCGTCGTAGAGCGTCTTGCCCAGCACCCTGGTCACGTAGGGCAGCAGGAGCCGGTTGAACAGCAGCCCGCCGTCGGAGTAGGGACGCGGGTCGACCCCGCTGGAGCTGACCACGGCCAGACGCCGCACCCGGTGGTGGTGCATCGCGGTAACGATATGGGCCGTGCCGTGCGAGTACGTCGTGATCGGATGCCGGCCCGCCGGGACGCCCAGCGTGGACAACACCGCGTCGCACCCGGCCACCGCGGCGTCGACAGCCCGCGGGTCGAGCACGTCCGCGCCCACGACCGCGAGGCGGTCATGGCGCAGCGGAAACGCGCCCGGCCGCCGGGTGACGGCGGTGACGTGGTGCCCGGCGGCCGGTCGGGCCGTTGGCTCCGAAGACGGTGATCCGCAGCATGCCGGTCCCGTCCCCGGTCACGCCACGTGCTCGGCATCGGCCGGGGACGGCGCGCGCAAGGGTTCCAGGGCCCGCGCCCACACCAGCAGCTCATCGACCAGCTCGTGCAGCTGCGCGGTGTGCCGCGGGCGGGGCCGGAAGTCGCTGAAGCCCACGAAGTCCTCGTGCAGGGACAGGGCCACCTGCGGTCCGATGTCGGCCATCCGCAGCACACCCGCCTGGGCGCGCAGCTTCTGCACCGCCATGACCGCGCCGAAGACCCCGTAGCCGACGTAGCCGACCGGCTTGCCGCCCCACTCCGGGTGCAGGTAGTCGATGGCGTTGGTCAAGGAGGCGGGCGGGGCGGTGTTGTACTCGGGGGTGACGATGATGAAGGCGTCGTAGGAGGCGACCTGCCGCGCCCAGCGCCGGGTGTGCGGCTGCCGGCCGGGTACGGAGGCTGCGGGAAGCGGTTCGTCGAGCAGCGGCAGCGCGTAGTCGGCCAGGTCCACCAATGCGAAGTCGGCCGCCTCGCCCGCGTGGTCGGCCGCCAGGTGGCCGACCCAGCGGGCGACTTGGTCGCCGTTGCGGCCGGGGCGGGTGCTGCCGATGATGATGCCGATCCTGATCATGTGCGGTTCTCCTGTGCTGGTTCTCGGGTGAAGGTGCAAAGCGGGCCGTTGCCCGGGGCCCGGAAAGGCGCGCACTCAGGGCCGCGGTCGGCGCAGGCTGGGGTCGGTCTGCTGCGCTTCGCGCATGACGGCCCAGGCATCCGCCACCGGGCCCACATGCCCGAGCTTGTCGGGGTTGCTCACCGTGCGGATCGCCTGGATCTGCCCGTCGAGGATGTCGAGCGTCCAGGTGTTGAGGACCTTGCCGTCCCGGTCGCGGAAGATCGCACCGGGCTGACCGTTCACCGGGTGCGGTTCCACCACGCCGCCGATGCGCAGGAACGGCGGGAGGAGGGTGATGAGCATCCGGAAGACGGCCTCGACGCCGAAGACGCCCGGGGCCCACCGCGGGGCCTTGCCGCCGCTGTCCGCGACCAGCGACACATCGGCGGCGAGCAGGTCTTGCAAGCTCGCGATGTCGCCCTCCCGCAGCGCGTCGAAGAACCGTTCGGCAAGGGCGTCGCGCGCGTGCCGGTCGGCGGCGAAGCGGGGCCGGCCCGCGTCCATGTGGCGGCGCGCGCGGACCACCAGCTGGCGGCACGCCGCCTCGGAGCGTCCCACCGTCGCGGCGATCTCGGGGAAGCCGAACGCGAACACCTCCCGCAGTACGAAGACCGCCCGCTCCAGCGGGCTGAGCCGCTCCAGCAGCAACAACGCCGCCATCGAGACGGAGTCGGCCAGTTCCGCCGACTGCTCGGGGTCCTGGTAGGGGTCGGTCAGCAGCGGCTCGGGGAACCACGGTCCGACATAGGCCTCGCGCCGCACACGCGCCGACCGCAGCACGTTGATCGAGATACGGGTGACCACGGCCGACAGATAGGCCCTGGCGGAGGTCGGCTGCGTGGGGGAGGTCGCATAGCGCAACCAGCTCTCCTGGACGGCGTCCTCGGCCTCACTGACGCTGCCCAGGATCCGGTAGGCGATCGAGAACAGCAGCGGGCGCAGCTCCTGGAACTCCTCGGTGCGCGTCACGCGCGCTCCTGCGCGAGGCCTTGCTGCCACGAGGGGGAGTGCAGCTGTCGGTCCAGCTCCCCACTGGCACCTGCCACGAACACGCGCATGCTCATCACTCTCCTGGTCTCCGCTTCTGCTGTCGCACCACAAGACAACACAGCGCCGCTTGTTGTGACATGGCGGGGACGATCATCAGCAGAAGGTGCCCGGGAGGGGCAGCACGTACGGGTGTCGCGGCGTGCGGACTCTTCGTGGCGGGGCGTGCGGCGCAGCCGGATGAGGAGACGTGGGCGGGGCGGCGGCGTGCGTCGTCCGGGTCCGGGGCGGCTTCCGCTCAGCCCTGGCCATAATCCTGTTGGCGGGCGGCGGTGGCCCCTGCTACCTTGCCGGTGGCCGTGCGAGAGAACGAGGAGGTGGTACCCGTGAACACAGTATCGACATGGGTGCTCTCCTCCGGGGTCACGGTCGGGCGATAGGTCGTCCGGGAGCGCCGTTCGCAGCGCATTCCCGAAAGGCACGACCATGAACTTCACTTCTGAACCACGCCTCGACGACGGCGTCCTCGAGCGCGACTTCACCCTCGGCGAGATCCCCGGCACCTTGTGGATGCCGGAATCCGCATCCGCGGCCGCACCTGCGCCGCTGATCCTGCTCGGTCACCCGGGCGGAGTGGGCAGGATGTACCCCCGCCTGGCGGGCCGGGCCCAGCAGGCGGCAGCCGACGGCTTCGCCGCGGCGACCATCGAGCTCCCCGGCAGCGGTGACCGGCCCCGTTCGGCCACCGCCGACCAGGCCCGCGCCGATCTGCGCCAGGCGCTGCAGGCGGGCGAACGGGTCAGCGACGACATCGTGGACCGGCTCGTGCTGCCGCTCGTCGACCAGGCGGTCCCGGAATGGCAGGCCGCCCTGGACGCCCTGCTGGCGCTGCCGGAAATCGACGGCCCGGTCGGGTACTCGGGGGGAGTGATCTCCATCGGCGTCCGGTTGGCGGTGGTCGAACCGCGCCTTGCGGCCGCCGCGCTGTTCGCCGGCAGTTACGTGCCGCGCGCCATTCTCGACGAAGCCCGGCAGGTCGCCATTCCCCTGCATGTCCTGCTGCAGTGGGACGACGAGAACAACGACCGTCAGATGGCCTTGGACCTGTTCGACGCCTTCGGCTCCAAGGAGAAGACGTTGCACGCCAACCTGGGCGGCCACACCGGCGTCCCGCAGTTCGCGGGCGACGCCGCAGCCCAGTTCTTCGCCCGGCATCTGCGGTAGCCGTCGGCCGCCCCTGTCGTCCGGCACCAGCCGACGGCAGGGGCGGCGGCCGGTAAGCCGCTCATCGAGGTCGGGTTCCGACCCTCCTTGATGAGCGGCGCCCCGCCGCCGCACACCAGCCCCGACCGGTCGGCACCGACCGTCGGCGGTGCCGGCCGGTCGGGATGACGGGCGGGCACGACCGGGGGCGACGTCACGGCATCGAAGGTCTGATCACGGCTGGTGGGGACAGGTGGACGTCGTGCCGTCCGGATGCCCTCGACCTCCTGGCGCCGGTGCACCACGACGTGATCGACGCAGGCTCCACCTCCACGAGGTGGCGGACGCCGACCCGCCGAGCCCCACGCACCGTCTGCGACCGGGTCCGATTACCTCGCTGACCCACTCAGGGAAATCTGTTGTGTCTGGAGTAGACATCGAGTGGTGGTGTGGTTATGGTTTCTCTCGTAGCCAGAGAGATCGCAGGGCCTGGCAGGGACGAACTGCCAGGTAGTAGGACCGCGGTAGGGATGGCTCGCAGGACGGTGCGGTGGTGGAGCTTCGAAGCCAGAGGGTCGTAGGACGGCGACGGGGCTGACGACCGGACCGGGTGGCCCGCAGTGATCAGGGGCCGCCGCCAGGAGGACCGCGGGTACACGTCGCAGCAGCGCAGGTGAGTGGTACCCCGGTGAAGGCGTCGGCTGCGGGCGCGCGCACCGGGAGGTTCGGCAGTGGGGTTCCAAGCCAGAGCAGGTGCAGGACAGGCGACGGGGCTGGCTGCCGGAAAGTGGCGCTGGGACAGGCCGCCAGCAGTGCACATCACCCGCAGGAAGCGGTAGGGCTGCGCCGCGCTACGCACGTCCAGCGTGGATGCAGCCCTACCGAGCAAGAACGGAGGAGCGAGCGCCATCAGGATCGCCCGGACCGCTGGTGGAGTCCGGGTACCGCAGGACATCGAACGTGAGGTGGTCTCCGGTCGAGCAACAGCGATCCCCGCAGCCCCGACCGCTTTTTGGCCGGGTCGGCGGATACACAAGGCCGGCCCCGGACCATGGCCGGCAGATGGTGTAACGGTTCCTTCGGGGCCCTGGTGTCTGTCGGCACCAGGGCCCCTCAACACGTCCCATGGTGAGGTGCGGTGACTGCTGAAGACTCCTACGACCGCCTCAACGACGACGACTACCCCGCCTACGCGATAGGCACCGCCGCCCACATGCTCGGCACCACCCAGGGCTTTCTACGCGCCCTCGGTGACGCCCGCCTGATCACACCGCTGCGCTCCGACGGCGGACACCGCCGCTACTCCCGCCACCAGCTGCGCATCGCCGCCCGCGCCCGGGAACTCGTCGACCGCGGCACCCCGATCGAAGCGGCCTGCCGCATCATCCTCCTGGAGGACCAGCTCGACGCCGCGCAGCGCCGCAACGCCGCAGCCCAGCACTCGGCCGGCAGGTGACTTGCACCCGGCGGCGATGTGCCGGGTTCCTGCCGCGATGGCGGGCCGGGCGGACTGCCGGGAGGTGAAACCGGGGCCGAGGACCGGTGGCTCCCACGAGGCAGAGTCCGACGGACGGTTGCCCTCCCGGGACGTGCGACTGATCCCGCACGGCGGCCCTGTCTCACACTTCCTGCTGACGGCGGGGCCGGCTCGCTTCGCCGGCTACGGCCTTCCCCGGTAAGGGTGGACGCGCTGCGGGCGCTGGGGTGGAGTGAGAGGCATGACCGTCACACTGCGGCCGGCGACGCCGGCGGACGGGGAGTAGTGCTTCGCTCTGCACAAGGCTGCTCTGGGCGAGCACATCAGGGCACTCTGGGGCTGGGACGAAGAGGCGCAGCGCGCTTTTCACGCCGCGGTGTTCGCCCCGGGCCAGTGGCAGATCATCGCCGTGGACGGCGTCGACGCCGGCATGCTCCACAAGGAGGAACGGCCCCGTGAGGTCTACCTCGCCCGCATCGAGCTGCACCCGGACCATCAGGGCCGCGGGATCGGCAGCCACCTGATCCGCACCCTGCTGCGCCAGGCCCGCGCGCAGGGTCGGGACCTCACGCTCGATGTCCTGGCCGTCAACCACCGCGCCCAGGCCCTCTACCGGCGCCTGGGCCTGCACGAAGTCACCCGGCACGGCCCGGACGACCGCAAGATCAGAATGTCCAGTCGGCCGCCCCGCGGCGGTCTGCTGCGTCCCCCATAGCAGCGCTCGGTGCGCACGGATCGGCGTCAGCGATTCCGTGGGCTGGAGGTGGTAGAACGAGCCCCGGAGTCCGCGACACCCGTGTCCGACCGCACACCGCCCGTGCGATGCGCCGGGCGCCTCTCGCACAGCCCGGCCCGTTGGCCCAGTCCTCTTGGTGGACATCGCGCGGGGGTGGGCCAAGAGCAAGTTCAGCGGGTGCGTTCGTAGTGGCGGCGGGCCTTTTCTCGGTTGCCGCACACGGCCATCGAGCACCAGCGGGCCCGGTTGGCGCGGCTGTGGTCGAGCAGGAACAGTTGGCACGCGTCGTTGGCGCAGGGGCGCAGCCGGCCGGGCAGTTCCTGCTCGGTGGCGGCCCAGGCCACAATCGCCTCGACGGCCAGCCGGGCGTGCGGGGGGGTGTTGAGCTTCCACTGCAGACCGTCCGCGGTGATCTCCGGAGTCCGGTGGACTCCGCGGAGCAGCGGGCTCAAGGCGGCGGGTGGGCGCTCTGCGCGCACGACGTCCCGCAGGAGGTCCCGCGTCTCGCGCAGCAGCGCGAGTTCGGCGAGGCTGCCGTCGCCGCCGTGCTCCCGTGCCCAGCGTCTGCCCTCGGCCGGGTCGCCCAGCGCGTCCTGTTCCTCCCCGTTGACGACGGGCCTGCTGTTGAGCAGGTCGAGCAGCGTGTCCATCGGCTACCGCTCTCTCTAACCGTATTGAGTCCCTTGACAGGTTAGCTCACCGCGTGCTTGCATGGCGAACGCCTAACCGTATTGAAGACGCAAAGGGGTTAGATATGAGCTCGGTGCGCCACCGGACCGCCACCATCGACGGCCATCAGATCTTCTACCGCGAAGCCGGCCCCGCCTACGCCCCCACGATCGTCCTGCTGCACGGCTACCCCACCAGCTCGTTCATGTTCCGCGACCTCATCCCGCTCCTGGCCGACGCCTACCACGTCATCGCACCGGACCACCTCGGCTTCGGCCACTCCGACGCCCCCCCGGCGGGGGAGTTCACCTACACCTTCGACGCCCTCGCCGACCTCACCGACGGACTCCTCGACCACCTGGGCCTGGACCGCTACGCCCTCTACGTCCAGGACTACGGCGCCCCCATCGGATGGCGGCTCGCGCTCAAGCACCCCGAACGGATCTCCGCCCTCGTCACCCAGAACGGAAACGGCTACGAAGACGGCTTCGTCGAGTCGTTCTGGACCGACGTGTGGGCCTACGGCGCCAACCCCGGCCCCGCCACCGAACCCGCCGTCCGCGCCGCCCTGGGCATCGACGCCATCCGCTGGCAGTACGTGCACGGCGTGCCCGACCCGAGTCTGGTCAGCCCGGACACCTGGGAACACGACGTCGCCCTCGTCTCCCGTCCGGGCAACGACGAGGTCCAGCTGGCTTTGTTCCGCGACTACCAGAACAACCGCCCGCTCTACCCGCTGCTCCACCAATTCCTCCGCACCAGCGAGGTTCCGGTGCTCGCCGTGTGGGGCCGCAACGACGAGATCTTCGGCCCGGACGGCGCGCGAGCGTTCGCCCGCGACGCCAAGGACGCGGAGGTGCACCTGATCGACGGCGGTCACTTCCTGCTGGAGAGCCACCTGGACGTCGTCGCGGGGTACCTGCGCGGCTTCCTCGGGCGGGTACTGCACTGAGCGGACGGCTGGTGACCGATCTGCCCGCTCCCTCGTGCCCGAACCCTGATCCGGCATCGTGATCGGCGACGACGCGGGGAGTGGATCGCACGGCAACAACGCGCCCGGGCGCAGCTCTCCACCCTCAACAGCAAGAACGACCGGGCCCCGGACGGCCCGTTGGCGGCCCACGGGCGCCCGCACCGGAGGATGCATCGTGAGCGGGACAGGCCCTCGGCAACCTTCTGCCCTGACCTCGACCGGGTGGGCCCACCCGCCGCCGTCGCGGTCAGGGCATCACCGTTCCCGTTCCTCGGCACCTGCGGACCCGGCACCCGCACTACCGCTGGTCGAGCTCGGCCATATCCCCGGTCGCGGGCGTGCCGTCGGCGAGCCCGTAGCGCAGGTGGACCGTGCCCCGGGGAGAAGCCACCGGCGGTGCGAGGAGCGTGATGTTGGTGGGCACGGTGCCGGCGTCGAAGACCTTCTTCCCGACCCCCAGCGTGATCGGGTGCAGCCACAGGTCGAGCCGGTCGAAGAGTTTCTCCCGCAGCAGTGTCTGCACCAGGTCCAGACTCCCCACGACAGTGATGTGCTCATGGCGGTCACGGATCTCGCGCACCGCCGCCACCAGATCCGGGCCCAGCTGCGTCGACCCCTCCCACGACAGGTCCGGCGTGCCGTGCGAGGCCACGTACTTCGGGATGCTGTTGAAGAGCGTGGCGAAGTCGTTGTCCTTCTGGCGCGGCCAGTAGCCGGCGAAGATGTCGTACGTCCGCCGCCCGAGCAGCAGCGCGTCCGTGCCCTGATAGGCGGCCTCGACCTGCGCTCCGGACTCCTCGTCCATCAGCGGCGCCTGCCACCCGCCGAACGGAAAGCCCTCCGGATCCTCCTCGGGCCCGCCGGGCGCCTGCCCGACCAGGTCGAGGGTCGCGAACATCTCGATGTGGATGAGGCCCATGGCGCACTCCTGATGCGTTGGATGGTTCCGGTCGACAAGGTAGACCGGCGGCCGCCCGCAAACTCATCGCTCCGCCGTGCCCCGGCCCCGCCGAGCCCGGTCCGGCTCCCTTCCGTCCGCCCAGAGCGACATCCGCCGATCCGGGCTACGCGGCCACCGGAAGACACTCGGCGAGCAGCTCGACGATGTCGCGCCAGGCCCGCTGTGCGTGGCGCGGGTGGTAGCCGACCCCGGGGACCACGGTGTGATCGACCGACGGGTGGTGGAAGGCGTGCAGAGCTCCGCCGTAGATCACCAGGCGCCAGTCGACGCCCGCGGCCTGCATCTCGGCGGCGAAGGCGTCCCGCTGTGCTGCGGGCATGATCGGATCCTCCGATCCGACCCCGGCCCACACGGGGCAGCGGATGCGCGCCGCCTCGCCCGGGCGGCCCGTGGTCAGGGCGTTGACCGTCCCGATCGCGCGCAGGTCGACGCCATCGCGCCCCAGTTCCAGCACGATCGCGCCCCCGGTGCCGTAGCCGATGCCAGAGATCTGCTCGGGGTCGGTGCGCGGCTCGGCGCGCAGTACCTCCAGGGCCGCGTGGCCGATGCCCCGCATCCGATCGGGATCGTCGAGCAGGGGCATGACGCGCGCCAGCATCTCCTGGGGGTCGGTGAACCAGCGCCCGCCGTGCAGATCGAAGGCGAGCGCCACGTAGCCCAGCTCGGCCAGGGCGTCGGCCCGCTGGCGCTGCACGTCGTTGAGGCCCGGACCCTCGGGCCCGAGCAGCACCGCGGGCCGACGGCCCGCACCAACCGGCAGGGCGAGGTGCCCGACCATCGTCAGGCCGTCCGCCGGATACTCGACCGTGCGCGTGGTGATCGACGTCATAGAACGCGACGGTAGCGAGAGGGTAGCTCGCCCGGGCCGGTCTTCACCGTCGGCAGAACCGTGCGGGTGGCCCCTCACCGCTGCGGGAGCACGACCACGCTCAGCGGCACTTGGCGGACAGGCCTCGGCAGGGCGCGCCCGGCCCGGTGGTGGTCAGTGTCGCGTCGGGGTGCCCGGGTGGGAGCGGGCGGTGGTGAACTCCGCCGAAAACGATAAGAAGGAGGACAAGTCCGATCACGGGGACGGCCACGACGGCGTACGCGAGGATCACCCTCCTCGGATCCGTCCTGACATACATGAAGCCCCCCGGGTCTGGCGTCCATTGTCCCGCCGCGGAGCCGCGTGCAGGTGGTTTTTCCACCCGCCGGGACCATTACCTGGCGCCCGGGGCGGGACCGGGCCACCGGCCTCCGGCCGCCCCAGCCGGCATCGCCGGGACGGGGCCGGCGGCGGGGGAGGCCCCGAGCCGACCGGGCGCCGCGGTACCGGCGGACCGGCGGCGTCCCCCGGGAAGATGACCGCGGCGACCTCGCACGATCGCCACTGCCTCTCCCAGCATGAAATGCCTGGCGCGGGAAACCAGATATTTACCTTCCTTTGGCCGAACTTGGAGACTCCATGTCCATCCCGCAGCCGACCCGCACCGATTCGCACCACCCTCGCACCGACGCCATCTGCCCCCGCACCACCGACTCCGGCCCAGCACCCGGCGACGGGGACGGCGAGGAAAGCCAACAGGATCGCGTCAACCGTCGCTGGGGCGAAGTGCTGCAGGAGACGCGCGTCGCGCAGATGGGCGTGCAGATCCTCTTCGGCTTCCTGCTCAGCATTTCCTTCACGCCGCACTTCCGCGAGCTGGGCACGTTCGACCTCACCGTCTACGTCATCGCCGTGGTCAGCGGCGCCCTCGCGACGGGCGCGTTGATAGCCCCCGCCTCCATCCATCGCATCCTCGCGGGCCAGCGCCTGAAGGAAGAGATCATCGACGTGGCCGGCCGGCTGATGATGTGCGGCATGGCCCTGCTCGCGCTGACCGTGGGCTCGGTCGTGCTGCTGATCCTGCACGTCGCGGTCAACAACGTCGTGGCCGAGATCGTCACCGCCGCCATCGGGCTGTGGTTCCTCGCCTGCTGGTACGCACTGCCCGTCTGGCTGCGGGCCCGCTCCAACCGTTCCGACCAGGACTGAGGACCACCCGGCCCGCGACAACCCGCCCCCACCCGGGGCGCACGTCAACGGTGCCGGCACCGACGATCCGCCCACCGCGGAGCACCGAACCGAACAGCGAGCGCAGGAAAGGCACATGGTGCACACAGTCGGCCAAGCGGTGGATCCCGCGCAGACGGACCCTCAACAGGCGCGCGGCGCCGACGGGGCGGCCGAGGAACCGGACAAGCAGGTCAGCTGGGCGGAGTTGTTCTTCGACCTCGTCTACGTCTTCGCCATCACCGAGGTCAGCTCCCTGCTGCTGGCCGATCACGGCTGGGCGGGCGTCGGACGGGCACTGATCGTGTTCATACCGGCCTACTGGACCTGGACGGCCACCTCCGTCCACGCCAACCGGCAGGACGTGGAGAACGTCCCCGACCGGATCGGCATCTTCGCCGTCGCACTGAGTGCGCTGTTCATAGGCCTGGCGATCCCCGGCGCCTTCGGTGACCGGGGTCTGCTCTACGGCGGCGCGTACTGGGTCGCCCGGCTGGTGCTCCAGGCCCTGGCGCTGCGCTGGCAGGACCTGCGCCTCAACTCCTTCCTCATCGCCGCCGTCGTCACCGGCCCCCTGATGCTCGCCGGCGGCCTGGCGGAGGGCAACGCGCGCATCGCGCTGTGGGCCACAGCCGCCCTCATCGACACCCTCGCTCCGCAACTCCTGCGCCGCCGGACGACCACGCACTTCCACTCGGGCCACCTGCCCGAACGCTTCGGCCTGTTCCTGATCGTCGCCCTCGGCGAATCCATCATCGCCATCGGCAGCCCGGCCACCGGAACCACGTCCATCAGCGAAGCCGTCCTGGCGACCGTGGCCGCCGCGTTCGTCCTGAGCGCCGCCTTGTGGTGGGTGTACTTCGCCTTCGCGGCCAATGCCCTGCAATTCGCGGTGGCCGCCGCAGACCGACAGTTCGACATGGTCCGGCACATCCTGTCCTACGCCCACCTGGGCCTGATCAGCGCCGTCATCGCCACCGCGGTGGGCCTGCACGAGGCGGTCGCGCACCCTGGACAGCGGCTCGGCCTCGGCGTCGCGGCCCTGCTGTACGGGGGCTGCGGCCTGTTCCTGGCCGTCTTCGCCTACACCCGCTGGCGCATGTTCCGCCTGTGGTCCGTCACCCGGCTCACCGCCGCCGCGGCCGTCCTGGTCAGCCTGCCCCTGGCCACCCGCCTGCCCGCCCTGGGAGCCGTCGCCTGGCTGGCCGGTCTGATCGTGGCGCTCGACGTGGTCGAGTGGTACCGGATGCGGCGCGCCGCCTCGAGGGCCGGCACCGAGGACGGCGCGGACGCCGCCGCGGCCGCCACCGTCGGCGAACAGCGCGACGCACCCGAGACGGAGGCACAGATCCGCATGGAAACGGAAGCGTAGGTTCCCTGCCAGCGGGCACCTGCGCAGGCGGGGGCGGGGGAGCCATGGCGCCATCGGCGGGATCCGCGCGGCAAGCTGAGGTTGTAGCCGCGCTAGTCGATCCGGCCAAAGAGGTGGTTGGCGGGCGAGCCGGCGTCGTCCCCGTAGAAGAACTCGGACGCGGCCCGATGATACTCGGCCCGTGACAGCTTGCCCGAGGCATCGAGGTCGAGCGCGTCGAACACCGCGGCGCACTCACGGTCGGGGGCCCGTCCCGTGCTGCCGAAGATGTGCGTGAACTCGGTGCGGTTGACCGCGCCGTCTCCATCACCATCGGCCAGATCGAAGAAGAGGTCGGCGACCGGCGCGAGGTCCTCGGGGTAGTGCGCGCGGTCGTCGAAGGTCGTAGCGAACGCCTCGGTCAACTCCGTCAACGTCACCCGGTCGTCCTTGTCGGCATCGGCGCGCCCGATCACGAACTCCCAGAACCGGTGCATGGTGTCGCGCATCCGCTGTACCTGAGGGGAGTCGGGGAGCATGTTCCGGGCCTGAATGTAGCGATCGCCCATCATGACGACGTCCTGCCGCGTGATCACACCGTCGCCGTCGATGTCCGCGGCGCGGAACCACCGCTCGTACTTGCGTGCGCGTAGCTCATTCATAGGCGCACGGTAGGTCCGCGCCAGCTGTTCGGACAGGCCTATTCACGACGATTGCCACCGGCGGGCGGAGGCGGCGGTGCGTCATGGCCGGCCCGCTCGCCCGCCATGACGCACACGACCGGCCTCCTGGGCGTCCACCGGCTGAAGGAGCGGCGTTCGCAGATCGGCCTACCCGGACAGTCCCACCAGAACTCCCAGCACTTCGCATCGAAGAGGGACTCCGCGTAGGCGGCCAGGGTGGAATACGAGCCTTGCCAGATGGTGTCGGGGCAGAAGGCGAAGTGTTCGGCGGCGACGAGCAGAGCATCCTCGTGCCGTGCCGGCGGTGCGGCGACGCTCAGATGCGGGGTGGCGAGACCGACGCTGACAACGCGCGCACCAAAACGGTTTTCCCAGTCCCGGACGACGGCGGCGAACGTGGCGGTGTCGCCGTCGTAGTTCAACGGACCGTTCCAGCCGACGGCGGCGAGGGCGTCGGCTCCGCCGGACGCGGCGACGAGACCGAGGTGAAGGTGCGCGTTGTGGAGCAGGAAGTCCCGTAGGTGCTGCTCGGCCACGGCATCGGGGTCTGCGGAAGCGGCGAGCGCGGGGGTGAGCTCCGGACAGGTCTGCCCGAAGGGAGCGGTGATGGCGTGCCGCCGATCCGTCGCGAGCCCGTCGTCCTGGTCGATGGCGGTATACCGCTGCCACCAGCGCACGAGAAGCTCTTCGGGGTTGTGGTCTGCCGGGCTGGACATGCGCTCGGGCGACAACTCCCCACAGCCCTGGGGCCGGAAGTCGCTGTCCTGGGGGTCCAGGGCGTCCAGCAGGAGCGGCCAGAGTCCGGAGGCGTCGTGCTCAGCGCGCAGATGGGACCACACGGCAGCGGAGGCCGGGCGGTCGCTCAGCCACAGCGGCCGCTGGTCGCCGTGTCCCTCCTCGGAGGTGATGAGGCGACCCGCTGGCAGGGCTATGGCGTGGGGTGGGCGGGATCCAAAGTTCACGAGCGGATGCTACGACCGGGGTCTGACATGGGCCCTCGTAGCGGGTTCCGGTGGCGGATGTGGGGTTAATGGACGCTCTGCTGGGGTCGTCGTGCTGCGTCGATCCGGGGTGCGTAGACGGGTGGTGAACTGCTCCAATCGCGGGTCCCTTGATCGCCAAGAGTGCGCGGCGGCATAGCAAGCAAAAGCACCTGGTGGAGCGGCACTATTGGGGTGGGCCGCATGACGGGCCTGCACGATGAGGCGCCTCCGGAGCACCGGCGCTATGCGCACTATCTACAGGTCTTGGAGGTTGTGCCGGAGGCGGACAAGGCCGACCTGGTGGCCGCCGTTCTGCGCGACGACGGCGAAGGGAGGGCGCAAGCCGCGGTGAATCACCATCTGGAGCGCCGGGCCGCGCAGTTCCTGACCGACGCACAGTTCCCAGCCTGGGCTCAGACGATGGCCACAGTCATCGGGGAGCGGACCTTCCTCGTCCGCCGCCTGCGCGAGTGGACCCTGTTGCGAGTGGGCTCCTGGACGAGCCGTGGACCGCCGAGGAACTGGCCCGCGCATCCGATTGGTTCCAACCACGGCCACAGCCGCGCAGATCGTCACCTCCCCCGAGGCCCTCGCCCCGCTCGCCGAGCACGGGCGCACCCGGCGTGCCCGCAACGCGGCGAGCCGTCGAGTCCTCCCCCCTCGTCACGGCGCCGGCTGACGCGAACCGCAGTTCGAGGTCCCTCCGCTGGAAAGGCCATTCACCTACAGCACTCCATCCAGCCGCAGATCAAAGCGCCACGGCACTCATCAGCCGGACCTCAGCGGGGTGCGGAGCACCCGGTGGGGTCGCTGCCGGTGTCCACCACGTGGGCCGCGACGGTGCGGAGTTTGATGTTCCGCCGCTGGGACGCCTGCACGAGCAGATTGAACGCCTGCTCCGAGGTGAGCTGGTGGCGGGCCATGAGGATGCCGCACGCCTCGCCGATCAGCTGGCGGCTCTCCATCCCGGTGCGCAGGTTCGCGGCGGCCCGGGTGGAGGCCAGCGTCATACTGGCCTGAGCCGCGCAGAAAGTGGCGACCCGGACGGACTCCCGATCGAAGGCGTCGGCGTGGGGCGCGTGCAGGTTCAACGACCCCAGCGTTTCGCGGTCGACGGCCAGCCGCAGGGCGAGCATGCTGCCGATCCCCAGGCGATGGGCGGCTCGCGCGAACCGCGGCCAACGGTGCTCCGTGGCCGTGTCGGTCAAGGTCAGGACCGGCTCGCTGGAGAGCACCTGCAAACAGGGGCCCTCGCGCAGTTCGCTCTGCAGCCGGTCGCACGCGGTGACCAAAGGGTCGGTGACCGCACTGCTCTCGAGAATGCCGTTACCGCCCAACAGGGTGACACCGGCGTACTTGGCCCCCTCGACCGCCAGGACTGCCATGTCGGTGACCTGTTGCAGGGTGTGGTGCAAGGACTCGGGATCCCGCAGCCGACGGGTGATTTCCTCCAGCGTTCGCCCGGCCTCGTGCTCCCACGTCGGATCCACTGGGACCTCCCTGACCCCGATCTTGGGCCGTCCTGCGCCCGGTCCTGTCGTCTGCGGACCTCCTACCCCCGCCCGGCGCGGTCACCGGCCGGCGATGGCGGCAGGACCGATATCCGGTCAGTCCGCGCTACCGAGGCCTCCGACTCGCCCCCGCCCCCGCAAAACCGGCGGGACGCGGCTAGAGCACTGGCGATGTCCCGCGTACCGGTCAGGACGCACAGGGTGTACACCGCATCCTGCAACTGACGCGGCAGCGCGGCGGACGTGTCCTGGCCGGCAGCCTGGGAGGCCAGTTGGTAGTAGTGGTCGACCGCGGCCCGCACGGTGGCGGGATGAGGCTGCAGCATGGCTCAGTCCTAACGGAGCACGGAGCGGGTAGGGGTGTCGGCGGCCGGGGCGGGCTCGACTGCCGCGCCGAGCTCGTGCCGCAGGTGGCCGTGGATCCGGCGCAGGATGCGGGAAACCTGCATTTGGGAGATCTGGAGGTGGGCGGCGATCTCCCGTTGCGTCCGGTGTTCGAAGTACACCCAGAACAAGATCGTCTTCTCCTGCTCGGGCAGTCCGGCGAGCAGCGGCCGTAGGACAGCTCGGGCCTCTGCCTGCCCGAGGGCGGGATCGACCGAGCCCAGGGTCTCGGACACAGTGTGGCCCGCACCGGTATCGGTGGCGTATTCCAGGGACAGCGTGTGGTGGACGCCGTCGGCCCGTAGGCCGACGCGTACCTCACTGAGTGTCAGCCCCGCAGTGGCCGCGATTTGGGCCTCCGAGGGGGATTGGGTACCCGCGCTCTGTAACTGGCTCTGCACCGTGCGGACCTGGGCCCGCAGTTCCTGGTCCACCCGGGGGATGTGCACGCTCCAGACGCGGTCGCGGACATGGCGCCGCAGTTCCCCGGAAATGGTGGGAATGGCGTAGCTTTGAAACGGATACCCGCGGGCGGGGTCGAAGCCGTCGACCGCCTTGACCAGGCCGACGGCTGCGACCTGTCGCAGATCGGCCGGACTCTCCCCGCTGGTGCGGTATCGGCGGGACATCCGGTGCGCGATGGGAAGCCATGCGGCGATGATCTCCTCGCGCAACCGCGCCCGCTGCGGGCCGCTGCCGAGTTCGGCCAGGGCCTGGAGCGCGGTGGCGGTGTCCGGGGCATCGTGCCTGCGGCTCCGGGCGGTCCACATTGTTTCGGTCATGACGACTCCTCGACGACAAGGAGTGCCTGCTGGCCGAAGCACCGGTTTTCACGCAGACGTCTTCCCGGAGCGGAGGCGTTCAATCGTCGTCGGCTCGCCTGCTGTTCACTCCGGCCCGGGGGAGCCAGCCGGGGCTGCCGCGCCCGGGGGCACTGGCCCGGCGGCCCGGACCGGCGGGCGTCGCGGACCGCGAGGGTCGCCGTCAGGCGGTCGGGCGGAAGACGGCCCGCACGCAGCCGTCCTCCTTCTCCTTGAACATCCGGTAGCCCTTCGGGGCCTCGTCTAGCGGCAGCACGTGGGTGGCCAGGTGGGCGGTGCTCAGGTCGCCCGCGGCGATGCGTTCCAGCAGCATAGGGATGTAGCGTTGCCCGTGCTGCTGGGCGGCGCGCAGGATCAGGCCCTTGTTGAGGATCGCGCCGAGCGGGAACTTGTCGACCACTCCGGCGAAGACCCCGAGCACGAAGACCGAGCCGCCCTTGCGGCACGCGTGGATCGCCTGCCGGACGGCGGTGGGGCGGTCGCTCTGCAGCCGCACCCGCTGCTTGGCCTGGTCGTACATGTGGCTGACTCCGGTGCCGTGCGCTTCCATGCCGACCGCCTCAATGCACACGTCAGGACCGCGCCCGCCGGTGCGTTCACGCAATTCGGCCGCGATGTCGGTGGTCGTGTAGTCCAGTGCTTCGGCTCCGGCGTGCAGTTCGGCCATCTGCAGGCGCTCCGCGTAACAGTCGATGACGATCACCCGCTCAGCGCCCAGCAGGTACGCGGCCCGGGCCGCCAGCTGGCCCACCGCGCCGCTTCCCCACACGGCGACGACGTCCCCGGCGGTGACGCCCCCGAGGTCGGCACCCATCCACCCGGTCGGCGCGGCGTCGGAGGCGAACAGCGCGCTCTGGTCGTCGACCCCGTCCGGGACAGTGAAGGCCCCGTAGTCGGCGAAGGGCACCCGCACGTACTCCGCGTGACTGCCCCGGAAGCCACCCATGGCGTGGGAGTAGCCGTACACCGCGCCCGGCTCGTAGCCGAACGCGGCCTGCGTCAGGCCCGGATTGGTGTTGCTGTTGTCGCACAGGGACCACAGATCCTGCTGGCAGTACCAGCAGCGTCCGCAGCCGATGAAGGACGAGACCACCACCCGGTCGCCGATCTGGTGCCGTTCGACGCGGGAACCGATCTCCACGACCTCACCGAGGAACTCGTGCCCGATCACATCCCCCGATCGCATCGCGGGCAGATATCCGCCGAGCAGATGAAGGTCGGAGCCGCAAGTGGCGCTCAGCAGCACCTTGACCAGAATGTCCTGCTCGTTGCGGAGCACCGGGTCGGGAACGGTCTCGACCGACAGCTTGTTCACACCTTGCCAGCACAGCGCCTTCACAGCACTCCCTCCGTCGATGCCCGCCGGGTCAGCCGGTCCATCAGGTTGCCTGTCGGCGTGGTCCTGCGGTGTTCCGAGGGACCGTCCGGTTCGAGGATCTCGCCCGTCTCCAACAAGGACTTCGCGTCCCGCAACGCCGTCCGCAGCCGGTCGCGGGAGGCGGCGGTCTGCTCCGCGTCGCTGCGCGGGCGCACCGCCAGCTCGGTGCCGCGGCCGCCAGAGGCGGGGCGGATCCGGATCTCTGGGGCGTCGGCCGCCGAAGTCAGCTGGGAGGGCAGCTCCTTCTCGACCTCGGACGGGTCCCGCTGGACCGTGACAGTCAGCCAACGGTCGGTCGCCTCAGGGCGCTGCCGGCGCACCAGCAGGGCCGTGACCACCCCGGCGGCCGCCACCGTGGCGGCTGTTGCCGTCTGCACGCGTTTCATCGGATGTCCTCCTCGAGGAGTTCGGACGGGGTGCGACGCGGACAGGACGACGACAGCGGTCCTGTCCGGCTTGCCGAGTTACCGCTCGGCGGCAGCTGAAACGGCCAGGCGTGCGTTTTCGCAGGAGGGGACGGGAGCGGGTGTTTCAAGTCCGGCGGTTGGGTACCCGGCAGCCTGTCCGCATTGCAACAGCGAACGCTGGAGGAGCCGTGACAGACCTCGGTGGCCCCGACCGGTCGACGCAGGAGAGGGCACCTGCGGCCGGCGAGGCCCTACAGAGCGGTGCGCAGCAGGGCGCGCGGGTGGTCCAGGAGAAGGCCGCCGACACCATGGGGACGGCACGCGACGAGAGTAGGCGCGTATTCCAGGAGACCTCTGATCAAGGCCGTCAACTCGTCGACCGGTTCCGCGACACCGTCGGCGATCAGGCCGACGAACAGGTGCGCCGGCTCGCGGCGAACCTCCGTCATCTCGTCGCCGAACTGCGGGAGATGAGTGAGACCGGCAAACCCGACTCCGCGGCTGCCGCGCTGATCCGCCGCGTGGCAGGACAGGGCGACAGCGTCGCCGACCTCCTGGAACAGCGCAGCCCGGGCGAGGTGCTCGGCGAGATCCAGGGCTTCGCCCGCAGGCGTCCAGGGATCTTCCTGGCGGGCGCGGCGCTGGCGGGGTTCTCGGCGACCCGGCTGGGCAAGGGCGTCAGCGCCGCAAGCGGCGGCAACCGGGAAGCGGGCCGCTGGAGCCACCCCGAGCAGTCCGGCACCGCGCGTGGCGAGGTCCCCCCATACCCTGCTGCCCCTCCCATCGCCCCCGCAGAGCCGTACGCGGTCGAACCGTCCGCCGCACCCCGCGCGGAACCGGATATTCAGCCCCCGTCGCACCCGCTGGACCGCCCGCTGATGGCAGCGCCGGACGCACCGCGGCCCGGGGCGGAGGAACGGGTGATCCCAAAGGCGGCGCCCGTGCAGCCGCAACCGGCGCCCCGGCCAACCAGCCAGGAGCGGTGAGCCATGGCCATGTCCAACGCCCAGGAGCCCGGCCCCCGTGCCGCGGGCGCGGACTCCTCCCAGGGGGCCTCGGTGGGGCAGCTCGTCAGTGACATCACCAGCGACCTGTCGAAGCTGGTGCACGAGGAGATCGAACTCGCCAAGGTCGAGGTGAAGCAGGAAACCGCCCGGGCCGGGAAGGCCGCGGGTCTGCTCGGCGGCGCCGGATACGCCGGGCACCTCGCCCTCCTCCTGGGAAGCCTCACCGCGATTCTCGCCCTGAACCACGTGATGGACCTCGCCTGGGCCGCCCTTCTGGTGACCGCCGTATGGACGGTGGCGGGCACCGCCCTATTTGCCGGCGGCCGCAAAAAGATGCGGTCCGTCCAGCTCAAGCCGGAACGGTCGATCGACTCGCTGAAGGAGGACGCGCAATGGACACGTCACCCGACGACCTGAAGGACACTACGGATGCCACGCGTGCCCATCTGGCCCGTTCGGTCGACCAACTGGCGGACAAGGTACAGCCCGGCCGGATCGTGCGGCGGCGGGCCGACGCCCTGCAGCGGCGGCTGAGTGGGGTCAAGGAGCGGGTGATGGGCACCGCGTCCGAGGTCTCCGCCCGCTCGGGCGGCGCCGCCCAGGGCATCTCCGAGCAGATCGGCCAAGCGCCGCAGCAGGTGCGCGAGCAGACGCGGGGCAATCCGCTCGCCGCCGGCCTGATCGCCTTCGGCGCCGGGATGCTGGCAGGTACCCTTCTCCCCGCCACCACCGCCGAACAACGCGCCGGCCGGCAGCTGAGGGAGCACGCGGGTGAGCTGGTCGATCCGGTGCGGAATGCAGCGGCGGAGTCGGCCGAGGCTGTGCGGTCCGAGATGCGCGAGCCGGTCCAGCAGGCGGTCGGTTCGGTGAAGGGGGCTGCGCAGGACGCTCTGGAGGCCACCCGGGAGCAGGGGATCCGATCAGGACGGGAGGGCGCCGAGGAACTGCGCGAGACCGGACAGCAGACGGCACAGCAGGCCCGCCGACGGACCGACACCGAATAGGCCCCACCGCGCCTGATCCCGGCCGCGCCCCCGGGATCAGGCGCGGCGGCACCGCTGCGTGGCGCGGTCCGCGAGAGCGTCGAACGCGACTCACGCGGAGCCGCTAGGTGGTGCTCAGACTGTGTAACGTCACCTTGTCCAGGGCGCCTCCCCGGGCGACGGCGGTCATGAAGGTGCGGTGGGGCTGCCGACGCCGGTCGGTCGGCGACCCCGGATTCAGCAGCCGCAGCCCATGGGGAGCCGTGGAGTCCCAAGGAATGTGAGTCCCAAGGAATGTGGCTGTGCCCGAAGACGAGGACCTGCACATCGGGAAAGCGCTCGGTGCAGCGCCGCCCGGTCTCGTGCACCACGGCGAAGCGCAGGCCGTCCAGGTCCGTGCGTGCCACCTCCGGCAGCCGCTCCCGCAGCGCGGGCCCGTCGTTGTTGCCGAACACGGCGACGAGCCCGTGCCTGAAGCAGGTCCAGGCAGGTCCAGGGTGGCGACTCCAGGGTGGCAACGTCAACCCAGTCCCCGGCATGCAGCACCACATCGGCCCGGCCGACCGCCTCCAGCAGCTCGTCGTGCAATGCCCGCGCCCGCAGCGGGACCTGGGTGTCGGACATGAGCAGCAGGCGCACCGACCCCTGCGGCGGGTCCGCGCCATCGGGCCGCGTGCCGTCCCTGACGCTTCCGTCCTCTCCGTCCTCGGCCGTGTTCATGGCTTCCACCCGGGCAGCGTACCCACGCGCGACGCGGCGGGCACGGACCCCGCGCCCGTCGAACTGCCCGCCGGCCGGTCAGCCGCTCGTGCGCAACGCCTCACGCAGGGCATCGCGGGTGCGATCCACCAGCGCCGCCACCGGGCCGAGCGCGATATTCTTCGCTACGCCCTCGACTCCGGGGTGCGAGTGCGTGGGTGCCAATTTCTCCGCGGCACGCACTGCCAACGCCATCGCGGCCAGCCGCTGGGGCGTCACGTGCCGGCGGAGCTGGGTGAACTCGTACCGCTCCTCGGCCCGCGCGTGCCGCAGCATCGACTCCCTGAAGGCCGTGAGCACCGGCAGGAACTTCGCGTCCTCAGTGTCCATGTCCTCCAGCGAGCGGAGCATCTCCTTGGCGTCCTTCTCCTCCGCCAGCCGCTCGTCGACCACCTCCGCGCCCCCGTCGAAGGCCGCGCGGGCGAAGGGATGGACGACCTCCTCTTCGGCTGTCTCGTGCACGGCCAGCAGCCGCACCAGCCGATGGAACGCCGCACGGCGGTGGTCGCCCTCAGAGGCCCGCACCTCGTCGAAGAGGTTATGGATCTGTCCGTGCTGGACCAGTAGCAGCGCCACCACGTCGTCGGCGCCGGCCGGATCGGACGGCCGGACGTCCCCGGCCCGCCCCGTCGGTTCGGTCTGTTCGCTCACAGGAAACTCCCTTCATGCTGTCCTGACCCGGCCTCCCCGGGCCGGGGCGGATCTGCTGCCGCACCATCAGTTGCCGGAGTGCGACCCGTCCACCGGGTGCGGTCCTTCGGTCTGCACCCGGTAGTCCCGCCCGGCCATGTCCTGGTGCTGGGCCAGGACCCGGTCGCTGGGAGGGCGCTCGCCGGCGTGCAATTGCTCCTGCATCCGCGCGAACCGCTCGTGAGCCTCCCGCACATAGCCCGTGCCCAAGGTCGTGAGGTCCTCCTGCGTGGCCAGAAGCCCGCGCAGATAGGCCTTATTGGGCTCGAAGGTTAGAGTGTTCGGCAGTTCGGGCGCCACCACCTCGGCCGCCTCCCTGCCGTCGTGGCGCCTCATCAAGTCGGCAGCGATCCGCAGGTGCTCCAGCTCCATGTTCAGATGCAGCTCCCAGATCGCCCGCACCTTGGCGTCGCTCTCCAGCTCCATGAACGAGTGGTACAGGTAGCACTCGTTGTACTCGTGGTTGACGAGCTGTTCCCACCACGTCTCGCCCGGGTCGACCAGTGACTCGTAGTGGGTGACGTGCTCCTCCTCGATCAGGCCGATCTCCTGGTAGAGCTGGCGGGCGATGGGTTCCATATAGGTGGGACCAGTGTTGAGGTAGAAGTTCATCGTCTGCTGCTCGGCCGAGAGGATCGTCAGCGCGTGCAGTTTCGACAGCGGGTCGAGGCTGGTTCGGTCATACGGTTCTCGCACGTTGTCCACCGGGTCGCGGTGGTGCTGCGGCGTTGGCCGACCGGGCATGACCTCGGTGAGGTGGTCGACGATCGCCTCCGCCTTGCGGTGCTCGATCATCTCGTAGAGGTTCGCGTACCGGTACAGGTGGTCGAAGTCCTCCAGTACACCGAACTCGTAGGCTTGCCGGAGGTAGGGGTCGGGTTCCATCCGCGCCACCCAGCTGGTGAGGTCGACCGCCACCTGCTCGTAGGCGATCGTCGTCTCTAGCACGGAGGACACGCCCGGTAACAACCAGTTGACGGCCTTTTGCTGCTGGGCCTCGATGTACCGCGTCGCGGCCAGCTGCTGCTTGACCTCGGGATCGGGGCAGTGTCGGGCGAGATGGTGGCTGAACATGATCGCCTCGACCTCGATGCCGTTCATCGTGATGATCCGGCACCGCGTATATGGGTCCGCGGTGTCCGGATCGATGGGCGTCACGTCGAGCTCACGCCAGTTGCGCACCTGGCGGTCGAGCGGGATTCCGCGGTGTTCGAGCGGATGGAAGGCCATGAGTGCTCCGCTTCGGGCTCGGTCTCGGATGATCCGACGCGCCGCCGGGTACCCAAGGGCGCCCTGTTGAATCGGATGGCCGGCACGATCCGCCGCCCAGTGCGCAGTTCCGCGCGTGGCCCGGAAGTGCCGGGTTTCAGCAGGGGCCGCTTGGATACTCGCCCGGGTGCACGTCGCCGTCCGCGCGGCCGTCCTCGACCAACGGCACGGGTGGGCGACGCGAGCACCCGCACGATCCGGGACGACGACCCGCACGCACGACGGCCTCCCCGGCAGACCACGGGCCGGCACGCCACACGCCCCGCCACGGGCACCTTCGCGAGGGCGACCCGCACGCTCTGGTCGCCGTCCCCGGGACCATCCGGCTACGAGCATCGACGACAAGGAGAGCCCCTCATGACAACCGCACGCGACATCATGACCAAAGGCACCGAATGCATCGGCGCGCAGGAGCCGGTGATCAAGGCGGCCAAGATGATGACCGAACTGAGCGTGGGCGCGCTGCCGATCTGTGGGAGCGACGACAAGCTCAAGGGCATGCTGACCGATCGCGACATCGTGGTGAAGGTCCTTGGTCAGGGCAAGAACCCCCAGCAGGTCACCGCCGGCGAACTGACCCAGGGGGAAGCGGTCACGATCGGCGCGGACGATGATGTCGCGGAGATCCTGCGCACCATGGCCTCGCACCAGGTGCGCCGCCTGCCCGTCATCGACGGCCACCGGCTCGTCGGCATGGTCGCCCTTGCCGACGTCGCCCGCGCGCTGCCCGACCCGAAAGCGGGCGAACTGCTCGAAGCGCTCTCTTCGGACTGACTTTTCGCCGCCTCGGCCGGCGGGTAGGGCATCCGCGGCCCGCAGGCGGCGTCGTCAGAAGTTCAGCAGCTGAGCTTGCCGCCGTACCGATGCGGGGAACGGGGTGCCATCGGTCCCCGTCCTCCGCATCGGGCCCGTCCGTTGGAGCTCGGACGACTCGCCGGAGGTCGCCATGGTCATGCGCCGCGAGACTTTTCTGGACCAGGTTCAGGAACACGGCAAGTACGCCACCCGCGAGGAGGCGGACCGCGCGACGCGGGTTGTGCTGGCTCTGCTGGGCGCACATGTGGTGGGGGAGTGCGGGCGGAGCTGGCCGCCCGGCTGCCGGAGGCCTACGCCCTGATCCTCCTCACCCCCTCCAGGCGGCCTACCCGCTTTCTCCGGAGCGCTTCGTCCGCGCCACCGGCGCATGGATCGCGGGGGTCACGGAGCAGACCGCCACTTGGGACGTCAGCGCCGTACTGAGCGTTGCCGCCGATGCGGCAGGTGACGACCTCATCGCACGGGTCCTGCTCCAGCTCCCGCCGGGGTACGACCTCCTGTTCGGCCGCCCGCAGAACATCTCACCCGATCGGCCGAGCCGTTGCCACGGCCCCGGGTGCCGCTCCGGTGCCGGCCCCGGGGTGGCGGGGGTGCGGGTCACGGAGCGACGGGCTGGTAGGTATAGCCGGCCAGAGGGGCGAGGACCTTCCAGTCGAGCGCTTCGTACAGCGCTCGGCCGGAGAGGGTCGCGCCCAGGGTGCCGGTTGTCGCACCGTGCTCGACGGCCGCGTTGGTGAGGGCGCGCATTACCATCGTTCCGAGCCCGCGGCGCTGGTGCGCCACCTCGGTGATGATCTGATCGAAGACGCAGGCGGCCCCGGTCAGGCCGATCTGACCACGCGCGGCCAGCTCCCCGTCGGCGGCCAGGATGCGCACGCGGATGACCTGGCCGGTGGTCTCGGTGGTGGCCGCGTAACCGTCAGGCGTGAGTACGGCGGACGGGCGCAGGTCGACGGCCATCAGGAAGCCGGGACCAATCGGTTCCCATGCGGGCGGGAGCCACGGCTCCATGAAGTCCGGCTCCAAGAAAGCCTTGATGCAGGTGCCCGGTTGGGTGACTGTGCCGACGAGCCCGCGGACGGACTCGACATCGGGGTTGAGGAGGACATGGCGGACCGGCTGCGTCGGCAGCCCGACCTGGATGCTCAGCCCCCAGGGGGCATCCACCGGCTTCGGAACCTGCCGTGAGACGGTCCATCCGTCGACCCACGAACGCGCGAGATCCAGCATCCGGACACCCCTATGTAATGACTGCTGTACGCTTGTGAATATTACACATGGGAGATAGCGGCCTTCAAGGGATCGGCACACGAGTCCGCGGCAGGTTCCGTTGGGGCGGGAGGGGCGCGGCGGTGCGCCTGCCGCCGCGGTCCCGTGTCCGCTCGGAGCCATCCACGGTTCGGCGGCGGCGCTCGAGCGGGATGACGTCGCTTGGCTAGCGCAGCGTGTCGGGGTCGGTGCACAGCACGATGCCCACGACCTGGTTGCCCTGGACGCCGTACCCGGGGAAGGTCGCGCCGCCGCCGGGGGCGATGAGCAGGCATCCGACGTCGGTGGGATCGCGGTACTGCACGGTGAGGTTCCGCGGATCGGTGCAGTGGTTGGCCACGACGGTGTAGCGCCAGCTCGGGAAGTACTCGACGCACGCCGGCGCCTGCTCATCGGTCGCGGCGCCGAGCGCCTGGGCGGGAGGGGCGATCGCCACGGTGAGGGCCAGCAGACCCAAGGCAACAGTCGGCGCGATCGAGCGCAGCGAGGTTCGCATGGAACTCCTTGCAGGGAGGTGGACAACCAGGACCCGAGCGTAGGGTCGGCCGGTTGACACTGAATGATATTTCGCCAACCTGCGCAAGAGAGATGCCGGTTACACGGAGTACATCGTGTGGGAGGGGCCTTGAAGGCTCGCAGACCGGGAAACTCTGCTGAACCGGATGAATGTTCCTTCCCACGCGCTTCGGATCGGCGGGGGATGGGTGGGAGTTATGCATTCACCAGGCATCCCCCGTTGCGTTCGGGCGGATCAATGCGGGCGAAACATGCCGCATCGCGATAGCAGCCGAGAGATGTCTGAAATATCTTTCAGATACTTGCGCAAGAGGGATCGCATCCAGCTACGGTGCTCCCGCCGCAGCCATCGCAGGCTCACCGCAGCCCGGCGGCGGTGCCCCAGCATCATCATGATCTTTCCGTCAGCTCATCGAAGGAGCTCTCCGTGCAAACATCCCCGCAGGTCCTGCCGCTTCGCCTCCAGCTGTTGATCGCGAGCCTCGTCCTCGCGGCGCTGTCCCTCATCGCGTCGACCGCTTCGCCGGCCGCGGCCGCCCCGCGCATCGCGAGCGACCCCACCGTCGTGGCCACGTTCAATGTCACGGCGACCACCTACTGGGGACAGAACCTCTACGTTGTCGGCGGCGCGTCGGAGCTCGGTTCGTGGAACCCGGACAAGGCCGTGCCGCTGTCATCCGCGAATTACCCGACCTGGACCGGCACCGTTCTGCTCGCTGCCAACTCCCGGCAGGAGTTCAAGTACCTGATCAAGAATCCTAACGGCACCCTCACCTGGGAGCGAGGGCCGAACCGCACGACCGTCACGCCGCCCACCGGCACCTATATCACCCACGACGACTTCCGCTTCTGACCCTGCCCGCCGCACACCGCGCGGGGCCGGCGCCACCGTGTTGGCCCCGCGCGGTGTGCGCGGGGTCTGTCGGTGGGGGAGGGATGCTGGTCCCGTGACGACCCAGGGCGCAACCTCGATCAGCAGCCAGGCGACTGCCTGCTGATCCGCGTGCTCTGCTCGAGGACGTCGACGGGGGTGCGCTGGAGCACGCGTACGGACCGGCGCAGGACGCGCCGCTGCGACTGGTCCAACTCCTGGCCGGCGAACTGGCGCTCCCAGCGGAGGCGTTGGGCATGCTCGACGGTCGCTCCTGCACCAGGAGTGGCTCTGCACGAGGTGTCTCTTCTGCTGTAGGAGGCGGGGCCGGTAGTTGGCCTCGGCAGTGGCGCGATCAAGAAGGACCTGTTCCGGCTGCTGTCCCCGACGGCAGCCGATCGACCCTGGGGCTGCCCACTTCCGCGCGCGACGTGGCGGTCGTGCGCGCCGCGCTCGATGCCGCCCGCCCCGCCACGTCCCGACAACCCCTACCGGGCGGCAGGCGGCCGGTGTGCGGTGCTGGGCCGGCCACCGCCTCCAGCAGTAAGTCCGGCACGAAACCCAGCACCCGTTAACGGCAGCGGCCGTTCCTGCCGCCCTGCGCCGCGGCCCGGTTGCATAGGCTCGTTCCGCCCGCGGGGAAGACTGATGGGCTGTCATCCCCGCGGGGCGCGCACGGCAGATGGCCTCAGTTGGCGGCCTCTCATGGGCGCCGCGCCGCGCGCGTCACCCTGTTGCGCCCACGCCAGACGTGCGGCTGCTCCCCGGACGGCCTCCGCCGTCCGTGGCGTGGGCGAGGGCGCTGCGGACGGGCCCGTCGGCGTGCCCGCTCCGCTGGTCGGGCGGTTTGTGACGTGGTGAGGGCCACAGAGAGGATCGTCACAGATGCGTCCCATGTGTCCGATAAAGCTATATAACTTCCGAAGTGGAGTTCGTTTGCACGTAATTGGTCGCTCAGTAATGAAGTGATCCATTTCATATGTCTCAGGGTATTGGTTAGCCCTGCGCGGAAAGGTGCTTCCTATGACCGCATACCTCTGCCCTCCTGCAGTGATCCACGGCGAGCACGCCGTGGAGACCGGCCAGATCCTTACGGAGGTGCGCGATCGGCACCCGGAGGCGCCGTGGCTGTCACGGATCGACGGCATCGCGGCCAGTACCGGGATCGCCACCCGCGGGTGGATGCTGCCCTTGGCCACCGCCGTCGCGTCCAGCAGCGGCAGCGGGCTGCGCACGCCGGGCGTCGGGCGGGCCCGCCAGGCACTGATCCGCGACGGGTTCACCGAGCAGGAGGTGGATCGGGCGATCGCCGCGTTGGAGGCGATACCGGCGCCGCAGACCGTGCAGGAGCGCACCGCGCCCGCCTGGGAGGCCGTGCAGGCGTACGGGGAGCGCGCGGCGCGCGGGGCCCTGCAGAGCGCGGGACTGGACCCCGCCGACGTCGACTGCCTGATCACCAGCCACTCGACCACGCCGGCCCTGCCGGGGCTCGACATCGCACTGGCCGACCGGCTGGCGCTCCGCGACGACGTGCTGCTGCTGCCGGCCACGCAATGGGCGTGCATCGCCGGCACCCGCTCACTGGCGCTGGCCGCCGAGCTGGTGGCCGCGGACCCCGACCGGGTGGTGCTGGTCGTGATATCCGAGGCGCTGAGCACCACCTACCAGCCCGCGGACGACACCCTGGAGTCCTTGATCGTTCGGCTGCTGTTCGCGGACACCGCCGTCGCCGCCGTGGTCACCGGCCGCCCCCGCCCGCAGTCGGTGCTGCGGCTGGACGCGGCCTGGCACCACACCCTGCCCGGCACCCGCGACCTGCACCGCCTGGACACCCGGGCCGACGGCACGCACTTCGTGATGGACCGCCGCGGGCCGCGGGCCGTGCAGGACACCGTCGTCGCGATGTGGGAGTGGCTGCACCGCCGCCACCAGGACGACGCCACCGCCTGGCACCCCGACCTGCTGCTCGCGCACCCCGGCGGCACCCGCGTGCTGGAGTACATGGAGCAGACGATGCCCGCCGGATGGCCGGACGACCTGCTGACCTACAGCCGCGACAGCTACACCAGCGGCAACCGCGGCGGCGCGGCCGTCTTCGACATCTTGCGCCGCGCGCACGACGCCGGACAGACCGCGGGCAGCCGCACCGTGCTGTTCGCCGCGGCCCCGGGACTGACGGCCACCGCCGTGGAAGGGCAGTGGCTGTAGCGCCGCCGCACCACCCGCAGCTGAGCTCCGCTGCCGCTACCGGGCCAGCTCCGCCCAGACGACCTTGCCGGTGTCGGTCCACCGCACCCCCCAGCGGCTGGTGAGCTTGTGCACGACACGCAAGCCCCGCCCACTGTCGTCGAGCAGGCCGCCGCGCCGCAGCCGCGGCCGGCCGTTGCTGGTGTCCCCGACCTCGCACAGCAGGCTGGGACCGGTCTTGATCAGCCGCACCGTGATGGGCCCGGTGGCGAAGCGCACGGCGTTGGTGACCAGCTCACTGATCACCAGCAGGGCGCTGTCGCGCGGGTCGCTCTTGGCCTGCCACTGCCGCAGGACCGCGGAGGCCAGCGTGCGGGCCCGGGCGGCGGCGTCCTCACGCGCCGGCAGGTGCCAGGTCGCGGTGTCGCGCTGACGCCGCCCGGCCATCCGGGCCAGCAGCAAGGTCACGTCGTCGCGCAGGCGGCTGCGGGTGGCGAGCTCGACGACCAGGCCGCGGGCGGCCTGCTGCAGGTCGTCCCACGGGTGGACCCGGCTCACCGCGGCCGTCAGCCGGTCGATGCCGTCGTCGATGGAGACGGCCGGATCCTCCACCAGGCCATCGGTGTACAAGGCGAGCAGCGATCCGGGGGGTGCGGCGAAGGTGTGCACATCGAACGGCTCACGCAGCGCGAAGGCGGTGCCCAGCCCGGGATGCGGGTGCGTGGCCAGGGTGCGGGCGGACCCGTCGGGCAGCACCAGGATCGGCGGGAGGTGGCCCGCGCTGGCGGTGACCACCTGGTGGCTGACCGGGTCGTAGACCGCGATGCAGCAGGTCGACCCGAGCGCGCTGTAGCCGGCCGCCAACCCTGCCTCCGCGTCGTCCAGGAGCGTGACGGTCTCGTCCAGGTGCGCCAGCACCTCATCGGGCGCCAGGCCCGCCGACAGCAGCGCCCGGGCCTCCATGCTCAGCTGGCCCATGGCCGCCGCCGCGCCCAGGCCGTGCCCGACCACATCGCCGACCACCAGGGCGGTGCGCCCGTCCGGCAGCGGAAAGCTGTTGACCCAGTCCCCGCCGACGCCCGCACTGTCGGGAGTGGTGGGCTGGTACACGCTGGCGACCTCGATGGTGTCGCTGCCGGCGCGCGGCAGCAACCGGCGCTGCAGCGCGAGGACTTGCGCGTGCTCGCGCTGGTGCTGGCGGGCGAGATCGACGTGGTGGGCGGTGCGGGCCACCAACTCCTGCAGGTCGAGCAACTCACTGTCGTGGAACGGGCGGTCCGGGCGCCGCCAGACCTCCGCCACCCCCAGCACGACGGGCGGCGCGCCGTCGGCGCCGTCGAGGACCAGCGGAATGCACGCCACACTCACCGGGCGGTCGACGGGGACCAGCGCCCGCGTCAGCCGCGGATCGCCCAGCGCCCGCTCGATGGTCTGCCGGTCGGGCACGACCAGGGCCTGCGCGAGGTTGTCGCGCCGCACCACCAGCGACAGCAGCCGGTTCGCCGCGTTGGGCAGGTTGTCGCCGGGCGTCAGATACCCCTCGGGCCACGCCCGATCGGGCACCAGGGCCGCCCGCCGCAGCCGGATGCGTTTTTGCGCCTGCTCGGTGACGGCCTCACCGGTCCACACCGCGTAGTCGAGGTCGACGGCGGCCACGTCGCCCCACACCAGCAGGGACTGCGCCAAGGACCGCGCCGTCTCGCCGATGTCCAGGGACATCCCGATGGCGGTCTCGGACGCGTACAGGTGCAGCCGCTTGGCCATGGCGATCAGGGACACGGTCAGGCCCTGCTGGGGCGCCGCGGCGGGCAGGATGCTCATCGAGACCACCAGCTCCGACCCGTCCGCGCGCCGCAGCCGCTGGACGCGGGCGACATGCGCCTCACTGGTGTCCAGGACCTGCCGCAGCCGCCGGGTGACGGTCGGGATGTCGCCCGGCGGCAGCAGATCGGCGAAGGCCTCCCCGGCGGTCACCTGCAGCCCTGCGAAGGCCGGGGCGTCGAGGTTGCAGTGCGTGATGCGCAGCTCTCCGTCCAGGCTGACCGCCCCCAGGATCTGCTCCTGCCCGGCGTACGCGCCCTCGCCTCCGGCGGCCGGGGCAGTGGAGCGCTCAGCCGCCGCGGCGGGCGGGTCGGCGGCGGGGGCCGCCGCCGACCCCTCCCGCGGCATGTAGTCCCCCAGGGCGCGGCTGACCTGCTCGAACGGTGAGGTGGGACCGGGTGAAGATGTGGAGTCCATGCGGGTCTCTCAGCTCCCTCGCCGACCCCGGCACCTGACCGGAGGCGCACTCGAGGCTCTCGGGCGGGATACCGCCGAGATCCCCTACGCCCCCATTGAATAACACTCGCGCCCGCTTCGCCCCTGCGGCCGCCCTGCGCCGCAGGTCCGCACCGTCACCGAGCGTGCTGCCCGCGGGCCCGCCCGGAGCCGGCGGGCGGCGGCCGCGCGACCGCGACCCGTCAGCACCTGCCGCGGCAGGCTGCTGTCCCGCGATGGCGCCCGGTAGCGGCCGGATCGGTCAGGGGCCCACCCCGGGCGACGGGGTGATCAGTTCTGCGCCCCGTTGGCCGCGGTCACGTTCTCGATCACGGTGCGGAGTTTGGTCTGGGCCCGGGTCAGGTCCTGGATACGGGCGGCGATGCGGTCGCGTTCGACGATGAGCTGATCCAGCATGGCGGGGGTGGCGACGCCGGTGCTCACGCACGGCAGGAGTTCGACGACGGTCCGGCTGGAGAGGCCGGCCGCGAAGAGGTCCTGGATTAGCTGGACGCGCTCCAGGGCGTCGTCGGGATAGTCACGCTGTCCACCGGACGTCCGCGCCGATTCCAGGAGCCGCTGCTCCTCGTAGTAGCGCAGGGCCCGCACGCTGACCCCTGACCGCCTGGCGAGCTGTCCTATGCGCATGACGCAGACCGCTCCCTTCCCGCTCGTACCTCACCTGGACGTGAGGTTGAGGCTAGCAAGACCGGCTCCGGGGGAGGCCCGGGGCCCAGGCTCGCCCCGCGCGCGGCACCCGTACCCTCGCGGGTCGGCCCATCTTCGGCCGGGCGCGGCTTGCACCTCACGTCAACGTCAGGTTCTACAGTGGCGGGCGTCGGATGAACCTGTCATTCCGGCCCGTCAAAGGAAGGCCGACCACGATGCGCGCAGCCCGATTCCACGAGTACGGCGGACCGGAGAACCTGGTGATCGAGCAGGCCCCCGACCCCCACCCCGGACCCGGTGAGATCCGCGTCCGCGTCGCGGCGGCCAGTGTCAATCCCATCGACTGGAAGCTGCGCGCCGGCGCCCTGCAGCAGATGATTCCCCTGGAACTGCCCGCCATTCCCGGGCGCGACGGCGCCGGGGTGGTCGACGAGATCGGCGAGGGGGTGCAGGGGGTGAGCACCGGCGACCGGGTCTTCGGCCTGGGCGGTGTCACCGGGGCGTCCGCCGAGCTGTTCCTCCTGTCGGCCTGGGCGCACACCCCCGCCACCTGGAACGACGAGCAGGCCGCGGGCGCCGGTCTCGCGTCCGTGACCGCGCTGCGCGGGCTCAACGCGCTCGGCTCCCTCGCGGGGCGCACCCTCCTCGTCGAGGGCGCCGCCGGAGGCGTGGGCAGCGCGGCCGTCGAGATCGCGGTAGCCCACGGCGCCACCGTGATCGGCACCGCCAGTGAACGCAACCACGCGTTCCTCACCGAACTGGGGGCCCTTCCCACCACCTACGGCCCCGGCCTCGCCGAGCGCTTGGCCACTCTCGCTCCGCACGGAGTCGACCTCGTGCTCGACACCGCGGCCTCCGGTTCCCTGGACGACCTCGTGGCGCTCACCGGTGACCCGCAGCGCGTCGCGACGGTCGCCGACCATGCGGGCGGGCAGCGCCTGGGCACGCATGTGGTCAACGCGGAGAACGATTCCACGCTCCTGTCCGCGGCGGCGGAACTGGGCGGGCAGGGCCGCTACACCCCCCGCATCGAGCAGACCTTTCCGCTGGAGCGGATCGCCGACGCCCACGCGCAGGCCGAGCGCGGACGCACCCGAGGAAAGATCGTGATCTCCATCTGAGGCGGCGGATCGGTCGCGGAACCGGCCCCGTGCGAGGAGGTGCACCTGAGGGGTCTCAGGTGCGGTCGACCAGGTCCGCGACGGCCTCGGCGCAGCCCCACGACAGCGTGACTCCCGCGCCGCCGTGGCCGTAGCAGGCGATGACGGGGACGGAGTAGCCCGCGACGGGCTCCAGGCGCAGCGCGTCGCGGGCCGGGCGCAGCCCGGTCGCGCGGGACAGCACCGGCAGGCCGGCCAGGGCGGGCACGAGGGCGGTGACGCGGCGCAGGATCGCCTGTTCGACGGCGGGGTCGGGGTGGGTGGCCCAGGATCCGACCTGCGCGACGCCGCCGCAGACGATGTCGTCGCGGCGGGGCACGACGTAGGTCAGGCCCTCGGGGTGCGCGGTGTCGGTGACCCACTGGGTGAGGCCCGGGTTGGGCAGGCGGACGATCTGCCCGTGGACCGGATACAGCGCCGCATCGCCGAGCAGCGCCCCCGACCCCATCCCGGCCGCCACGACCACCAGGTCGGCCCCGCCGGCGACGTCCTCGACGCGGGCAACCCGGCGGGCGGTGAACGTCACGCCCCGGTCCGCGCAGGCCTGCTCCAGCCACGGCAGGTAGTGCGGCATGGAGATGACGGGCACCGTCGCCCACATCCCCGCCACCGCCCCGGCGGGCAGCTCGCCCGGGGTGGCCTCGTGGTGCTGGGGGACCGCGGCGGTCCAGGAGCGGTCCACGGCGTGGTCCCGTTCGACCACGAGGCCCTCGCGCAGGTCGACGCCGGTGGCCGGGTCGCCGGCCAGCTGCTCGAACCGTGCGCGGGCGGCCAGCAGCCAGTGCGGGAGCGAGGGCGAGGTCCCGCTGCGGTAGGGGAACCACACGGCCGCCGCGACGCTGGACACGCTCGCCTGCGCCCGCTGCTCGGCGAGGACGGTGACAGTGTGGCCGCGCCGGGCCACCTCGTGCGCGATGCTCAGGCCGATGATTCCCGCGCCGACGACATGGACTCGTTGTCCCACCACACCCGCACCCCCGTGCCTCGCTGCCGCTCGGGACGCTACGGCCCGAGGGCCGCCAGTGTGGCACTGCGCCCCCGGGCGGCAGGCGCCGGGTCAGGGGAGGTCGGTCGGGGTGCTGCCCGGCGGCATCTCCAGCTCGATCCAGACGACCTTGCCGTGGCGGGTGGCGCGGCTGCCCCAGCGGTGGGCGAGTTCGTTGACCAGGTGCATGCCGCGGCCGCCCTCGGCGTCGTCGGCGACGCGGCGCACCCGGGGCGCCTGGGCGTCGGTGTCGGCCACTTCGAGAGTCAGGACCCGGTCGCGGAACAGCCGCAGCTCGGTGGGCCGGCCGGTGTGCAGCAGGGCGTTGCTCACCAGTTCGCTGACGAGCAGCTCGCCGACCTCACTGAGGGCGGCCAGCCCCCAGGCGCGCAGGGTGGTGCGGGTGAACCGGCGGGCCTGGCCCACCACGGCCATGTCGCCCGACAGCGGCAGCCGGACGATCCAGTCGTCGCTCACGGGCAGCGCCCGCGCCATGATGATGGCGATGTCGTCCTCGCTGTCCTTCGCCGACAGCGCGTCGAGCACCGCGTCGCAGCTGGCCTCCAGGGACGGGCCG
Source organism: Streptomyces sp. NPDC006733 (assembly GCF_040636125.1). Lineage (NCBI taxonomy): Bacteria > Bacillati > Actinomycetota > Actinomycetes > Kitasatosporales > Streptomycetaceae > Streptomyces > Streptomyces sp. NPDC006733. Next base: position 162,775 of record NZ_JBEYJD010000009.1, read on the forward strand.
CGCCGGGACACCGCCTGCGACAGCAGCAGCATCCCCTCGTCCAGGTCCCGGTCGCGGCGCTCGATCAGGCCGTCGGTGTAGAGCACCAGCACCCCGTCCTCGGGCAGGGTGAACTCCACGTTCTCGAAGGCCACGCCGCCGACGCCGAGCGGGGCGCCGGACGGCAGGTCGATCAGCCGGGTTTCCCCGTGCGGGTCCTGCACCACCGGCGGCGGATGCCCGGCGCAGGCGATGACGCAGCTGCGGTCGACGGGATCGAACACCGCGCACACGCAGGTGGTGAACTGTCCGTCGCCCATGGCCGCCGCGGTCTCGTCCAGGCGCCGCAGCACCCGGTCGGGGGAGATGTCCAAGGTGATCAGGGTGCGGGCCGCGGTGCGCAGTTGGCCCATGGTGGCGGCGGCGCGGATGCCGTGGCCCATCACATCCCCGACGATCAGGGCGACCCGCCCGCAGGACAGCGGCACGACGTCGAACCAGTCGCCGCCGACCTCGCTGACGACGCTGCTGGGCAGGTACCGGTAGGCGATCTCCAGGCCCGGGGTGAGGTGCACCTCCTGCGGCAGCAGGCTGCGCTGCAAGGTGAGGGCGGTGTCGCGTTCGCGGCGGTACAGCCGGGCGTTGTCGATGCACACCGCGGCGCGCGCCGCGAGCTCCTCGGCGAGTGCCACGTCGGCCGCGGTGAAGGGCTCGGGATTGCGCAGCCGGATGAACTCGGCCCCGCCGAGCACTACGCCGCGGGCGAGCAGGGGCACCAGCAGATAGGAGTGGATGCCGGCGTCCAGGCCCGGTTGGATGCGCTCGGGGTGCGAGGAGATCCGGCGCAGGGCGGCCTCGTCGACGTGCGCCTCCAGCACGGATCGGCCGGTGCGCAGACTTTCGGCGTAGAGCTTGGCCGACCGGGACGTGCCGCCGATCGCGTCGGACGCGCCGATCAGGCCGGCTCCGGGGATCTCGCCGACGGCGACGGCGCGCACCAGCACCGTCCCGTCGGTGGGGGTCGGGCTGGGCGCGCCCAGCTCCTCCCCGCCTTGGACCACGGATTCCAGTAGGTCGACGGTGGCGAAGTCGGCGAACCGCGGCAGGACCAGTTCCACGAGTTCTTCCGCGGTCCGCGTCAGGTCCAAGGTGGTGCCGATGCGGGAGCTGGCGTCGTTGAGCAGCGCCAGCCGCTCCTGTGCCTGGTGGGCGTCTTCCAGGGCCTGCTGGCGGGCTTTGGAGGCGTTGCGTTCGCGGGTGTAGAGCAGGGCGTTGTCGATCGACACCGCGGCGCGGGCCGCCAGCTCCCCGGCCAGGGCCAGGTCGTCCTCGTCGTAGGGCCGATCACTGAGGGTGCGGTAGAAGGAGACCACGCCGACCACCGCGCCGCGGGCGATCAGGGGCACCACCATGAAGCTGCGCAGCCCCTGCTCGCGCACCGCGGCGCTGCGCAGGGGGTCCTCGGCGAACCAGCTCAGCCCCTGTGCGTCCATGTGGGGGACCAGCACCGGGCGGCGGTGCGCCAGGCTCCAGGCGTACGGGGTGCTGGGTGGAAAGCGGTGGACATCGCCGATCGGGGCGACTGCCAGGCGGTTCGCACCGGCGACGCTGTGGAAGGCCAGGCGGCGCAGGAGCGCCGACCGGTTGGGCGGGGCGGGGACCTCCTCCCCGCGCAACAGCGCGTCCACCACCTCGACGACGACCGCGTCGGCGAGCGTCGGGGTGGCGACCTCGGCCAGTTCGCGTGCGGTCTGGGTGAGGTCCAAGGTGGTGCCGATCCGCGCGGAGGCCGCGTTGATCAGGGCGAGTCGTTCGCGGGCCGCGTTGGCCTGGCGCAGGGCCTGCTGTCGGGCCTCGCCCGTGGCGTGCTCGCGCCGGTAGAGCAGCGCGTTGTCGACGGCGACCGCGGCCCGCGACGCCAGTTCGTCACCCAGCGTGACATCATCGGTGCCGAAGGCTTCCGCGCCGCCGCTGCGCGAGTACACCACCATCCCCAGCACCATCCCGCGCACGAGCAGCGGCGTCACCCGCACCGTCCGTGCCACCGCCCGGTGGTAGGCGTGCACCCTGTCGGCGGCCGCCGCCGCGGCCAGCGGCGGCAATTCCGCCGAGGGCACGCTGACCGTCCGCCCGGTGTGCAGCGCCCGGCCGTACGGCGAATCCCGCTCCACCGGGTGGATCGCGCCGATCGGCAGGTCGGCCAGCGGATAGTCCGGGTCGCAGCTGGCAATCGCCAGGCGGCGGACCTGCTCGGCCCCGCCGGGGCCCGCTGTCTCGCTGTCCCGCCCGGTCAGCAGCCGTTCCAGGACGAAGACGCCGCTGACGTCGGCCAGCTGGGGCACCATGGTGTCGGCCAGTTCCTGCGCGGTGCGCCCCAGGTCGAGGGTGGTGCCGATCCGCGAGGTGGCGTCGACGAGCACCTCGAGGCGGGCGCGCGCGGAGGCGGCCCGCGACTCCGCCTGGAACCGCTCGGTGACCTCGATGATCGTCGAGCTCACGCCGAGGATCCGCCCGTTGCGCTCCTCCAGTCGGAAGTACGAGGCGGACCAGGCGCGTTCTCGGGTGGGGTCGGCGGGGGTGATGCCGTGGGAGCGGGCGTCGAGGACCGGCTCGCCGCTCTCCAGCACCTGCCGCATCACCGCCTCGATCTCCGCCCCGTTCAACCCCGGAAGTACCTCACTCAGGCGCCGGCCCAGATGCTGCTCCGCGGGCAGGCCGTTGATGCGGGCCAGGGCGTCGTTGAGGCGCACGAAGCGCAGATCGGTGTCGTACACGGCCATGCCGACGGGCGACTGGGTGAAGAAGCTGTCGAGGACGGCCAGGTCGGACTCGATGCGGCGGACCTTGCGCACATCCGACGCGACCGCGAGGACCAAGGACCGGCCGGACTGCGTGAGCACCGGATGGGTGCGGAATTCCAACGTGACCACATGGCCGTCGCGGTGCTTGACGGGAAAGACCCCCGACCAGGCCTCGCCGCCCAGGATGCGGGCGAACAGCCCCCTCACGTGCGGTTGCTGGTCCTCGGTCACCAGCAGGTGCGCGGCGAAGGCGCCGACGGCCTCCTGGGGGGTGTAGCCGAGCAGGGCCTCGGCGTCGGGACTCCAGTGCAGGATGCGCCCGTCGTCCTGGATCAGCGCGGTGGCGATGGGCAGGAACAGCAGACCGCGAGCGAGCGCATCGCCGTACGGCGCATCCCCGTACGCCGCGTCGTGTCCCTCGCCCGCATCAGTCGTCGGCCCGTTCATGTGCCTCTCGCTGTGCATGGTCCCGAGACCGCCCGGAGGTCGATGTTCCGCCCTGTCATCTTCCCACGTCCGCCGCCGTTCGCTCGCGGAGCCGCGCAGACGGCGCCCGGCCGGGCGGGTCACCCGTTCGGCCCATGCGGGGGCGGGATGCGGCCTGGCCAGCCGGGGCGGCGCACGAGGTTCGTCTCGGTCGGGGCGGCCTTGCACGGCTGCTGCACGGCTTCTGCACGCGCGCGGGAGGAGCCTGGCCCGGTCAGCACACGAGCAGCTGCCGTCGCGCAGCAGCCGACGGGCGGCCGGGGCGCGGACCCCGACCCACACCAAGGGGGTCCAGCCATGGCGCTGGTCGTCACATTCACCGGGCGGGCACCGGTGGCCACCAGCGGGCCCTACGCCCGGTACGACCTGTGGACCTACACCGTGCAGCCGGCCCTGCCGTCGGACCTTGCGAACCTGCAGCGCCTCGCGCTGGCGATTCCCGCCGCGGTCGACGTCCAGGACCCGCGGCTGTTCCCCAATGTTCCGGCGCTGGCCGGGGCGTTCCTCGAACCGGACACCAATATCAGCCGCCAGTACGTGGGCAAGGTGCTCACCGGTCTCGGCCCGCAGACCATTTCCTTCGTCGCGCCGCCCGCGCAGGACGACCGGGAGGTGTTCTTGGTGGGCAAGAGCGCCGGCGGCCGCGCCTGGACGATCGTGCCGTTCGCGAAGATCGCGTCCGCCGACCCGGACAACCTGCAGATCATGCCGTCGCCGGCGCCGAGTTCCCGCGTGGTCACCGGCCGGCCGCTGCCCGACTTCACCGGCACGCTGCCCTACGCCAGCGAGGCGTTCGGCCTGTACCAGCCCCTGCTGGGGTGGCGCTCGCAGCGCACCGTCGGCCGCTTCCTGGACGGCATCGCCCGCGCCGATGAGGATCTGCTGGCGGTGGTCTCCCAGCGGATCACCCCGGACGCCGCAGTCTCCGACGGCGGGGTGATCATCCATGTTTCCGCGGCGGCGGACCCCGCGGCCACCGACCCGACGGTGACCGTACGGACCGGGTCGGCGCCGGCCCCCAAGCCTTATAGCCCTCTGATCGACTCGGCGCTGGCCGATGTGGTTCAGCAGAAGGTTAAGGACAAGGACCGGCGGGACCCGACGGTCTGGCTCCCGCTGCTCAAGCGCGCGGCACTGGACGCGACCTTGGCCACCGACGTCACCCCCGAGCTGCTGCGCCGTGCCGCGGCCGTCACCGACCCCGCGCAGCGCAAGTCGCTGCTCGCCGCCCTGGCCCGCAAGGAGTCCATGGTTGCGGGCCTGCTGAACTACCTGCTGGAACAGAGCCTCATTCCCACCCTGGCGGACCTGTTCACCGCCCCCGCGCCCGAGGTCGACGCCGCACGCTACCGCGGGGTGCAGCGCATGCTCGACCCGCTGGAGACCCTCTCCCGCGAGGAGGCGCTGAGCCGGGTCAGCCTCTCCCCGGTCGGGATCGTCCACCTGTTCCGCCAGTACTTCTTCGAGTTCGACACCTTCCTCGGCCCGCCCGTCCAACATGTCTGGCTCAGCCCCGGCGGCACCGTGGAACTGGTCGAAGCGCACACCCGCAAGACCATCGTGGAGCGCACGGTCGAGACGAGCGTGGAGAGCACGGAGAAGACGGACAAGGAGACCAAACAGCAGGACGATGTCTCCGAGGCGGTCAAGCAGGAGAACGAGAGCAGCACCAAACTGGGGTTCTCGGTATCGTCCAACCAGAAATGGGTCTGGGGCGACGCCAACGAGACCGCGACCATGGACATGACCGACACCCAGCGCCAGGCCCGGGAACAGACCCACAAGCAGATGCGCCAGCAGAGCGAGCGGCTCAGCACCGAGATCAAGCGCAGCTTCAAAACCACCTTCCGCACGTTCACCGAGACCACCGACAGCGCCAGCCGCCGATACGTGCTGCAGAACACCACGGACAAACTCGTCAACTACGAGCTGCGCCGCAAGATGCGCCGGGTCGGGGTCCAGGTCCAGGACCTGGGCACCCAACTGTGCTGGCAGAGCTACGTGGACGACCCGGGGCAAGAGCTCGGCCTGGCGAAACTGGTCCACCTCGCCGCGCCGCCGGACACCTCCGGCGCCGCCCCCGGCAACGAACTGCCGATGCCCGACGACTACACCGATGAGGTCACCGGCTCATTCGACCTGCCGGTCGACGGCTACATCAAATCGCACGGGCACGCCACCGGCATCTGGCTGTGCGATGTGGAAGTGCACCCCAAGGACGGCTACGCCTACCGCGAGCACGGCGCCTTGAAATGGGTCAGCGGCGGCTCCTTGAGCGTCAACATCGTCACCAACCGCAAGACCAACGACGGGGGGGTGCCGGATGGCACCCCCCTGCCCAAGGAACCGAGTCTGTCCGTCTACGTCACCGAAGGCCACGGCAAGGGCGGCGAACAGCTGCAGTTCACCATCCCCGTGAAGTACACCCCCACCGCGGCGCGCAAGCAGGAAGTCACCGACCGCAACGCGGCGCTGGCCAAGGAGCGCACCGTGGAGCTGGACCGGTTGCAGCGCGAAGCCTACATGAAGGCCGCCATCGAGCGGATCAACGCCGCCAGCCGGATCGAACCGCGCAGCTACGAGGTCCTGCGCGAGGAAGAGCGCGTCGTCGTCTACCGCCGCCTGCTCCAACACCTCCTGCAGGTAGGCGACTTCGTGCCGACCGACCCCCGGGTGCTGCATAAACTCTCCGAACTCGTCAGCTCGATTTTCGACGTGGAAGCGATGCTGTACTTCGTCGCCCCTGAGTGGTGGCGCCCGCGCCTGCACCACAGCCACCCGGTGTTCGCCCCCGAACTCGACGCGCTGCCCGACCCCCACGCCGATCCCGCGACGCAGCGCTCCCGGCTGCCCATCCCGATCATCGAGTCCTTCCGGCGCAAGCCCCCGGGCCTGGACGACCACGTCGTGGGCTGGTCCGACCGGCAGGACACCCAGCGGCAGGACAACTACTACATCACCGAAGAATCGGCGCCGGCCCACATGGGTAGCTCCCTGGGATGGCTGATGCAACTCGACGGCGACCACCAGCGCAACGCCTTCCTGAACGCGCCGTGGGTCAAGGCCGTCATCCCCATCCGCCCGGGCAAGGAACTTGCCGCCCTCAACTGGCTCAGTGACACCAGCATCGAGGGCTCCGAAGGCCTCGACGACCTGTACCAGCCGGCCTCCGCCGGCGAGAACGGCAGGATCCTCGACAAATTGCGCGCCTTCCCGTGGGCGGACCCCGACCTGGTCGTGCGCTACCAGCACCTGGACCCCGCCGCACTCACCGTCCGGGACGTCCTCCGCTACGTCGCGATCAGCGTGGTGGAAAAGCACCACGACGGGCAGAAGGTCGTCACCGAACGTCTCGAGGACGGGGTGACGCTCAACTACCTGCCGCCGGACAAGGTCTACGAGCACGGGTTCTACCCGCTGCAGGACGGCTTCATCGCCCAGACGCAAAAGCCCTACGAGGTGTTCGACCAGTGGGTCGAAGTCCTGCCCACCGATCAGGTGGCCGCCGCCCAGGTCACCTATCACCCGCAGACCGGCCAGCAGGTCTGAGGCCGACCATGCCCACCCCCGAACCGCCCCACATCCCCCCGGCGCAGCAGCCGCAGCGCCCCCGACCGCAGCACATGGCCGACCTTCCCGCGCCCCGCTCGTCCGGCCGCCAGGCCGCTGCCGGCGCGGACGAGCCCACCCTGCGGCTGCCCGCCGCAGCGCTGGATCCTCCGCCCCCGCCGGTCCCACCGGGCACCACCCGCCCCACGGCGGACTGCACCGAGGACGCCCGGGAAATGGCCAAACTGCCCCGACCCGTGCAAGGTCCGCAGCGCGGCCCGGCCCGCACCGGCAACCATTTCCCCGCGACCCGGGCCAACCAGGTGATCGGCTACACTACCGGCCGCTGCTGCTTCAACGACATCGCCGCCGCCATCGCCACAGCGACCCAGCCCGAACACCGGATCTACATCGCGGGCTGGTGGCTGCAGACTGACACCTGGCTGCGGGACCAGCCCCCACCACCGAGCACCGCGCCCTACTTGCTGTCCGACTTCGTGAAGTCCACCCCGGCCCAGGTACGCACCCTCACCTGGCGCCCACCCCTGGTCTTCGGCGACATCCCGAACAACCAGCCGTGGATCGACTTCGTGAACGGACTGCCCCACGGGGCCGCGCTCGGCGACGGCAAGCTCCCCGGCGTTACCACCTTGGGCCAGGGGAAGTTGCGAGTAGGGGTGCACCACCAGAAGATCGTGGTCGTGGTGGGCTACCGCGGCACGATCGCCTTCGTGGGTGGCATGGACCTGAACAACACCCGGATCAGCAACCAAGGCGTTGAACCCTTACACGACGTGCATGTGCGCCTGGCGGGACCGGGCGCCGTGCAGGTCCTGAAGACCTTCCAAGAGCGCTGGATGGACCACGCGCAGGCAGCGGCCCTGGAGGTCAGCCGCTTCGGGGCGAATCCCAACGCCCCGTTCCGCACCGCCTTCCCAGACCCCGCGCCCCTGACCGACACCCGCGTCCCCAGCGGCACCCTGCCAGCCGGCACCCACCCTCCGGACCGCGTCGTGCGCATCGGACGCACCTACGCCGACCTGCGCAAGTTCGGGGACAAGCCGGTCTACGCCTTCGCGCCCGACGGCGAATACAGCGCGCTGGACATGTTGATCGACGCCATCCGCCAGACCCGCCACACGATCTACGTCGAGGATCAGTACCTGTCGAGCGCGATCATCCGCGCCGAACTCCTCAAGAAGTTGGCGGACAAGAACTTCCAGTACCTGCTGATCCTCATGGCCAACTCGGACGCGATCAAGAGCAGCGAATTCGGGTACCTGCGCGTCTTCCGCAACGAGTACCGGCGCGACCTGTTCGCCCTCGACCCCAAACAGACCCGGTGGGGCATGTACGCGCTCAAGGACTGCCCGGACGCCACCCGCCGCTGGTTCGCCGGATCGTATGTGCACTCCAAAACCTGGATCTTCGACGACGAATACGTCCTCACCGGGTCAGCGAACTGCACTGACCGCAGCTACACCTTCGACAGTGAGATCGTGGCCGGCATCAGCGAAAGCGGATTCGTCCCCGCAGGCGCCGACAGCTTCGCCACCGCACTGCGCATCAACCTGTGGCACAAGCACCTCGGCGTGCCACACAGCCTGGTCCGCGACTGGCGCAGCGGGGCCAAACTGTGGAAGAAGCCCCCGCCGTCGGCCATGGTCTACGACGATGCGCAACCGGAAGAGGACCCCCTGCTGGGTGCCAAACTCCCCACCGACCCGGCCCAGGAGCGGGCCGTGCAGACCGGGCGGCTCTTCTACGACCCTGACGGGCTGCACTGAGCGCCGAACGGGCAAGCAGGGGCGCACTCCCGGGGACCGGAGGGTTGCGGCCCGACAACCGCGCTCGCTCCTCGACCGTCCCAGCACGTCCGGCGCCCGCGGGGGAGACCCTGCGGGCGCCGATGCTGCTGCGACCACCTCTGCGCCGGGACGTTCACACGCACCGGCGAATCAGCCGGAACAGTTCCGCATTGTGGTGCCGGCGGGCCCAAGCGATCAGGGCGAAGGGGATGATCAGGATCAGCGGTGTGACCGCGTAATGGCCACCCAGCGCGGTCACGGTGGTGATGAACGCCCCGATCATCAGCCCGATGAAGGCGGTGGCCGCGACGCCGGACAGGATAGGGATCAGCAGCGCGATCCCACCGGCCACCTCCAGGCTGCCGACGAAGTACATGAACCAATCACCGAAGCCGATCTTGTCGAAGCTTTCGACGGCGGCGCTCGCCGCGAGCAGCTTGGGCAGCCCGCTGGCGACGATGAAGAACAACGCGAGCACGACCTGCAACGTACGCAGCGCGATGCGGGCCTTGTGCCCAGGAGCGGCAATGGTGCTGGACGGGCCGGTGGTAGCGGAAGCGGTCGTGCGGGACAGAGCGGCCTGGGACATTGTCATCTCCTCTGCGGGAAGCACCTGTTGTGCTTTCAAAGAGGTAGACCGCACCCATGCGCGGAATTCATCGGCCGCAGTGACATTTCCTGCGCCAGGGCCGCAGTACCCATGGCATCGGAGGCGCTGCGACGAAGGCACGCACCGCATGGCTCAGTGGACCCCTGCCGCCCATGCGGACGGCGACGAGGCAAAACATCGAGGACCGACTTCCTTCCCAGGATGTCGGTGGCCATCGGCGGGGTGGGGGAAGCGCCGTCGCCCGGTCCGCAGGAGGCGACCCGGCTACCCCCGCCCGCGGGGCCAGTACCTCCCGGCTGCCGCCACCTGCGGGCCCCGGGACATGGCGGGAGAGGGCCTGCATAGAATTGGCCTCCTGAACCGAGCTCGAGGAGTAGTCGTGAGCCAGCCCGCGCCCGTAGGCCTGCAGCAGGAGATCGCCCGGGATCTCCACGTCGCCGCGACCTTCGATGCGGAGGTGGAGATTGAGCGCCGGGTGGCGTTCCTCGCCGAGCGGCTGACGAGCACCGGACTGCGGTCCTTGGTGCTCGGCATCAGTGGCGGGGTGGACTCCACCACCGCCGGCCGGCTGTGCCAGCTGGCCGTGGAGCGGGTCCGCAGCGGCGGGCACGACGCGACCTTCTACGCCATGCGGCTGCCGTACGGCGTGCAGGCCGATGAGCAGGACGCCCAGATTGCCCTCGACTTCATCCGCGCCGACCAGGTCTTGACCGTGAACATCAAGGCCGCGAGCGACGCCGCGGTCGAGGCCTGCCTGACGGGCGGGGTGGCGTTCCGCGACGAGCGGCACCAGGATTTCGTGCACGGCAACGTCAAGGCCCGGCAGCGGATGATCGTCCAGTACGCGGTGGCGGGGGCACAGGACGGGCTGGTGGTGGGCACTGATCACGCGGCCGAGGCGGTCTCCGGGTTCTTCACCAAGTTCGGCGACGGCGCGGCGGACGTGCTGCCGCTTGCGGGGCTGATCAAGCGCCGGGTGCGTGCCGTCGCGGAGGCACTGGGGGCCCCGGCCTCACTGGTGTGGAAGGTACCGACGGCCGACCTCGAAACGCTGGATGAGGGCAAGGCCGACGAGGACGCGCTCGGGGTGACGTACGACGAGATCGACGACTTCCTGGAGGGCAAGCCGGTGAGCGAGCGCGCCTTCGAGACGATCGCGCGCCGGTACCGGGCGACGGAGCACAAGCGCCAGCTGCCGGTGGCTCCACCCCTGGGATGACTCTCACGCTCGGCATCACCGCCGATAGGGGTGCCGGTCGAGTTTCTGACGGATGAGCAAGCCGCGAAGTATGCGGCGTACGACGGGGCGCCGTCCCGTTCGGAGTTGGAGCGGCTCTTCTTCCTGGATGACGCGGACCGGGCGTTGATCGAGCCGGAGCGGCGGGCCCACAACCGGATCGGGTTCGCGGTACAGATGACCACGGTGCGGTTCCTCGGGGTTTTCCTGGACGATCCGACGGACGTGCTCGCGGAGGTGGTGGATTACCTCACCGAGCAGTTGGGCGTCGTGGACGCGTCGGCGTTTAAGGCCTACGGCGGGCGGGAGAACACCCGACTCGATCACTTCCGTGAGCTGCGGCGGGTCCTGGAGTACACGGAATTCGCCGAGGCGGAGGCTGACCTGCGGCATGGGAGGAGGCGCGGGCCTGGGCGACCGGAGAGAGCCCGAAGACGCTGTCCGACGCGGCAGCGGGGTGGTTCCGTGAGCGGCGGGTGCTGCTGCCGGGGGTGACGACGCTGGCTCGGCTGGTGGCCGCGGTGAGGGAAGCGGGAACCAGCGGCAGCGGGACACCCTCTATGGGCTGCTGAGCACTGGTCAGCGAGCTGTGCTGGACTCCCTGCTGACGGTGCCGCCGGGCGCCCGAGTGTCGGAGCTGGACCGGCTGCGCCGTGGTCCGGCGCATATATCCGGGCCACAGATGAAGTGGGCGTTAGAGCGGGCGAGATCGCGGCCTTTGGGATGGGTGAGGCAGATGTCTCCGCGATACCGCCGCGGCGGCTGGCGGAGCTGTCGCGGTACGGAGTCGACGGCAAGGCATCGCCGCTCAGGCGGCACGGTGACTCCCGGCGCCTGGCCACGCTGCTGACCACCGCGGTCTACCTGACCTCCCGGGCGATCGCTGACGCCCTGGGCCTGCTGGAGGTGCTACTGACCTTGAAGTTGTCTTGTCGTAGGGGCTGACGATCGGTGATCGGCGCGGTATGCCGGGTGTATGAGGTATCCGCAGGGTGGGGGCCTGACCGCGGAGAGGCAAGCGTTCCGTGAGCGGGTCCGGATGGAAGCGGTCGCGATGTTCGCCGCAGGTCGGGGCAGTAGCGGCGATGCTCTTGTAGGTTGCCCCGGGTGTGGACTCGTACAGGGCCACGGCATCGGCCTTGAACTCGTCCGAGTAGTCATTCATCGCCATCGGCGGTCTTCTCGCTTCCTCCGGATCCGTCAAGATCCAGTATCAGCGTGTCCACCACTCAGGGGGAGGCCCCATCCTGCGGATCACCGTCTCCATCCACACCGGCGCCGTCCGCGTGTACGGCGTGATCCGGATGCTGTTCCGCGACGGCCGCCCAACCCCCTCGGCGACGCAACCGCCCACTACGGGCGGATCTCCAAGGTCCTGCATGGCAGCTCTACCAGCGCTACCAGGACCGCGTGGAGGATCAGATCGGGCCCTGGGCCTGGTTCTCAATGCTCTCGTCCTCAGCACTCGCAGCATGGACGCCGCGGTCAACCAGCTGCGCGCGGACGCATTCGACGTCCGCGACGAGGACGCCGCCCCCCTCTCCCGTTTGTGCGGCACCACATCCACATGCTCGGCCGCTACTCCTTCCAGCTGCCGGAGCTACCCGGCGGAATGCGGACTCTGCGCGACCTGTAGGCCGCCCAGGACGAGTGACCCGCGTCTTAGCCGCCTCCCATTCCGCGTCAGTACTGGTCAGTGGCCTGGAGCGGGTACAGCGTGTCCTCACGAGTGACAGCTTTGTGTACCCGCTCCGTCCGACCAGGCCCGGTGGGCTTTCGTGCCCCGAGTTGCACGTTCAGGTGACCGCAGCACCGAACCACCGGGGAAGCCGGTCGAGCAGATCCTGTTGATCGTCACCAACCCACGCCACGTGGCCGTCCGGCCGCAGCAGCACCGCGGGCGCGTCCAGTTCTTCGCTGATGTCGGCGACATGGTCGACTCGATCTGCCCAGCCTGCCACCGAGAGGCGGCCCGTCTGATCGAGCAGCAGCCCGCGGCCGCCATGCATCAGCTCATAGAGGCGACCCCGTTTCAGCCCCATGTCCCGCAACCGTCGGCCAAGCAGTTCGTGCCCCTCGCCGAGGTCGTAGCGGACCTCGATCGCAGTGATCTTCTCCATCAGATACCGGTTCACCTCCCCGAAGTCCATCAATTCCGACACCAGCCGACGCACTGCTTGGGGACCCGGCTCGACGGACATCAGCTCCATCTGCGCGCGGGTGTTGTCCAGCACATCGGCGGCCACCGGGTGTCGTTCGGTGTGGTAGCTGTCCAGCAGTCCCTCCGGTGCCCAACCGTTGACTTCGGCGGCCAGCTTCCAGCCGAGATTGAACGCGTCCTGGATGCCGAGGTTGAGCCCCTGCCCGCCGGTCGGCGGGTGGATGTGCGCCGCGTCGCCGGCCAGCAGCACCCGGCCGGTCCGGTAGCGCTCGGCCAGCCGAGTGGCGTCGCCGAAGCGAGAGAGCCAGCGCGGTGAGTGCACGCCGAAATCGGTGCCGGCGAGCCTCTGCACCTGCCGCTTCAGCTCGTCCAGGGTCGGCGGGACCGTGCGGTCCTCGGCCACCCCTTCGGCGGGCGCTACGAGGCGGTACACCCCGTCCCCGAGGGGCACGGCGCCGAACCGCTGGTGGGTCTTGCGCACTTCGGCCATCACGGCGTTCAGCGTGTCCGGCAGCGCGGTCACCTCCACCTCGCCCAGCAGCGTCTCGACCCTGGAGGGCTCGCCGGGGAAGCCGACACCGAGCAGCTTGCGCACCGTGCTGCGGCCGCCGTCACAACCGACGAGGTAGCGCGAGCGCAGCCGCGTGCCGTCGGCAAGTTCTGCGGCCACCCCGTGTTCGTCCTGGCTCAGCCCGACGAGTTCGCAGCCGCGCCGGATCTCGACGCCAAGGTCGGTGGCGTGCTCGGCAAGCAGGCGATCGGTGGTGGTCTGCGGAATGCCGAGCGTGTATGGATGCGCGGTGTCCAGCTGGTGCGGCGCTGGTTTGTTTATGGCGGCGAAGAAACCACCAACCGGGTGCTGCTTACCAAGCGCGAGGAACCGCTCCAGCAGACCGCGCTGGTCCAATACCTCGATGCTGCGCGTGTGCAGGCCGAGCGAGCGGACGATCCTGGTCGGCTCCGCCTCCTTCTCCAGCACGAGCGCGTGCACGCCGTTCAGCCGTAACTCGCCGGCCAGCATCAAACCGGTCGGTCCGCCGCCGGCAACGATCACATCAATCATGAACCCCTCCATTCAACAAGGTTGCATTTCGGCCAGCAGCTCTACGCAATCCGTCAGCGCGCACACCCGGTCCTCCGCGCCGCGTGCCTGCAACAACACCGCACGTCCCACCAGCGGTTTCGCATCCTGCAGAACCCACAGTTGACAAAGGCGCACGTGCTTCGCGAATTCCTGATCTTCCCAACCTCTGGCCTTGGCCGACGATTCTGCGCCACGCCCCGGGCCTTGCCGCAAGGCCCCCCGTGCGCTATAAGTTGAGAGTGGCAAGGAGTAAGTAACCTCCTTGCCCTTTGCCTTTTGCCTTCCGTTGCGGATGGACAATCCCCTCCCGCATGGAGGCCCATCTTCGAGCGGGCCGGGGTCCCGGAGTCCGGCACTGCCGGACGCTTGGCCCACGCCGGGACCATCGGCCCCTCGTAGCCGCGCTCACGGCACCAGCGGAGCCAGAACAGCACCGCCGCCCGACGGGCGTTCTAGGTGTTCACTGCCGCGGTGCCCCATAGCAGTTCTAGGGCCGCGCCGATCTCATCGTCCGCCCCCGACGCCAGCGGCCGCGCGTCGCCGAGCCGTTCGGCGGTCTTCCCAGCTCCGGTCCCATAGTTCCAGACCGTGTCCGGATTGCCGAGCAAGTCGAGGAACACGCCTGCCGCCGCCCGGATGGTCAGCGCCTTCCCGGTCGGCAGCTCTACGACTGTGGGCAGAACTTCCTCCCTCACCACAGATAACAAAGCGGCTTCACACAGCGGCCGTAGAACGTCACCGCAGGTGACGGATTACGCCACCGCAGATATTGGGGTGATATCTGTGTGAGACTTCAGAAGCAGCCGGTCACCGACGCTCCACCGGTCGCCCATCAGGACCGACGAAGGCTCAGCGCCGGTTTTCGGTCCGATGTTCCTCAACCCCCGATACCCGCTCGGGCCGAGGGCCGCTGGCGACAACAGCCCGACCAGCACGGCGCTGCGGTGATGTCGACGGGCCGCCGCTCAGCTGATATGGGCGGCGATGGTCCGGGCGCACTCCATCGACTCCGTCCGCGTGGTGTCCACCTGCAGGTCGTAGACCACGCCCTGATGGGCCAGGTCCGCCTGGGATGCGGCCATGCCGACAGTGCGGTCGCCTCGTGCGACCTCACGGCCCGCGGCGACCGCCGCGTCGCATCGGACCCCGACCCACAGCACGCGCAGGTCGCGCAGCGCCCGCTGCCACCGCTGCTGCGAGGCCGCTCCGCCGAGGAAGACCTCGTCGACGATGACGCGGGCGCCCGCACGGGCCATCGCGGCGACTCCTTCGATCCAGGCCGCTTCCAGCGTCCGGAACTCCGGCCCGACGATGACCTCTCCGTCCGGAGCGAACTCGATCCCCGCATCCGATGCCTGCAGGGCCGCGGGCATCGCGTCCACCAGGGTGTCGGTCCCCAGCGCCAGCCAGGGATCGGGCAGGACCGCCTGCAGGCACCGGGCGATCCCGGACTTCCCGGAGCTGGACCCGCCGTTGAGGACGATCACTTCGGTCATCACCGTGCCACAGTAGAGGCACTCCCGCCGCCCCCGAAACAGGTTTCCGCAAGCGCCATCGGCCGCCTCCGCCCAGCTTCTCGTCCCGGTCACGGGGCAGGCAACCAGGCGGGTCAGAGCTCGGGGGATCTCTAGAGGGCGGGCTGGACCACCGGCGCCGGCTGGGGGGCTGCCGCGTCCTCGAGTGCCGCGAGGCGCTTGATCTTTTTGCGTACGACGTACAGCGGGATGACACCGAAGGCGCCGAACGACATGTCGATGACCGACCACCAAACGGGGATGCCGCGGATGGGCCCGCAGATCAGCGCCAGCGGGATGATCCCCGCGCAGGCGATCATCCCGAACTCGACGACCCAGATGTTGCGGACCGGGTCGCGGTAGGGCCCGTAGAACGCCACGGCGATGACGAGGTGGGCGAAGGCCAGCCAGTCGGTCCCGTACAGCAGGAAGGGGTAGTCGGTGTCGGCCGTGTCGAGCCCGGTGCGGACGCGGGTGATCCAGCGGGTGAGGGCGGGGAACCAGTCGCCGAGAGCGGTGGACCCCAGCAGGCTGTCGGCCCAACGCACTTCGTGGACCAGCGGAAAGGCCGTCAAGCCGCTGAGCGCGAGGCAGACGATGAACAGGACGAGCCAGGCGCGTATCTGCCGCAGGGCAGCTCTTCGTTCGCTCATGGCCGCAGCGTACCGCAGTTTTGAACGTGTTCAATAGAGGAGTGTCGGCGGTTGCATCACGGCCCGGGGCACCGCTGATGAGGGAGCGCGTAGGGCCGCACCGGCGGCGCCCTGCGGCCACCGGGCGCCGACCGGATCGATCGTGAGGGGAGGGCAGTAGGCCGACTCGACCGACGGCGGCCGCCGGATGCCCGGGCCTGTACGCCGACCCGCGGGCTCCGTCGTGCGGCATCCGCTGCCGGAGAGGGCGGGTGCCTACTCGAAGCGGGCGGGGTCGCCCGCCCCGCGGCGGAGGATCTCGGGCTCGCCGTTGGAGAAGTCGATGACGGTGGTGGGCTCGGTGCCGCAGTCGCCGGAGTCGACCACCGCGTCGACCGCGTGGTCGAGCAGTTCCTTGATCTCCCAGCCCTGCGTCATCGGTTCGGACTCGCCGGGCAGCAGCAGCGTGCTGGAGACGAGCGGTTCGCCGAGCTCGGCGAGCAGCGCCTGCGTCACGACGTGGTCCGGGATGCGCACGCCGACGGTCCGCTTCTTGGGGTGCTGCAGCTGGCGCGGTACTTCCTTCGTCGCGGGAAGGATGAAGGTGTAGCTGCCCGGTGTCGCGGCCTTGATGGCGCGGAACACGTCGTTGTCGATCTGGACGAACTGCCCCAGCTGCGAGAAATTCTGGCAGATCAGGGTGAAGTGGTGCCGGTCATCGAGGTTCCGGATCGACCGGATGCGCTCGATGCCCTCGCGGTTGCCCAGCCGGCAGCCCAGTGCGTAGCAGGAGTCCGTCGGGTACGCGACCAGCGCGCCGGAGCGAATGCTGTCGGCCACGCCGCTGATGATGCGCGGCTGGGGGTTTGCGGGATGTACGTCGAAGTATCGTGCCATCGGGCAAGACTAAGGGTTGCCGTGTGCAGGAATCGCCGTCTGATCGGGGGGGGTTGCGCGACCCCGGTCGGGCGCGCCGGCGCGACGAGCGCGACGGTCCTGGCCGCGCTCGGACCCTGCCGCCGGAGTGGTGCGGGCACGGTCGTCGGCGTGGGCGCGCCGGTGGGGCGGCACCGGGTGGAACCACCCGGAAGGGTCGCGGGCGGCCGGATCGCGCGGGGCGGTCTTGGGCAGGGTCCCAACAACGGCTCCGGGGTGCTGTGCAGAGGTACACAGGGCCGGGTGGACGCTGCCCCTCGCCCGTAGCGTGCCGGCATGACAACCGATGCGCGCGTCTGCGACCTCCGCACTTCCGACGATCTGACCTTGCGTTACTACGCCTGGGGCGAGGCCGGCGAGCTGCCGCCCGTCCTGCTGCTGCACGGGTTCGCGGTGCACGCCCGCAGCAACTGGGAGGACCCCGGGGTGGTCGCCGCGCTGCTCGGTGACGGCCGCCACGTCCTGGCGCTCGACGCGCGCGGCCACGGCGCGTCGGACCGGCCGCACGACCCGGCACGGTACGGGGAGGAGCGGATGGCCCGGGACGTGACGGAGTTGCTCGACGTCCTCGGCGTGGACGCGGTCCACCTGGTGGGCTACTCGATGGGGGCCGTGGTCGCGCTGCTGGCGACCGCCGCCGATCCGCGCGTCACCCGGCTGGTCTCCGGCGGCGTCGGCGCGGGCGTCGTGGAGGTCGGGGGCCTGGACCGGCGGGCGATCCCGACGGAACTGGTGACCGCGGCACTGACCGCCGAGAACCCGGCGAACGCACCAGCCGAAGCCGCCGGATTCCGGCTGCTCGCGGACGCGATGGGGGCCGACCGGCAGGCGCTCATCGCGCAGCTCTCGGCGGCGTTCCGGGGGCCGATGCCGCTGGCGGACATCCGGGTGCCGTCCCTGGTCCTCGCCGGCTCCGAGGACCCGCTGGCGGTGCGGCCGGCAGTTCTCGCGGACGCCATCGCCGGGGCGGAGTTGACCGTGCTGCCCGGCGACCACCTCACAGTGGTCCGCCATCCCCGGTTCGCGCCGACCGTGGCCGCGTTCCTGTCCGCGCCGGACGCGCGCGGCTGAACTCCTGCCCCGCGCGGAGCCGGCACCGGGACGTGACGCGGGGGCCGACCGGGCGCGGAGCACGCAACGGCACGCACCGGCCCCGTCCCCCGCTCACGGGGGAGTGAGGTGCGGGGCCGGTTGGGCCACCGAGGGCAGCGGACGCCGGCGGCGCCGGGTGGCTGTGCCCTGCCGGCGTCAGCTGAGCGACTTCACCGACGCCGCGTCGAACGCCTTCAGCTCGCCCAGGCGCCCGTCGAGCACCTTCGCGGCCCATTCCGGGTCCTGGAGCAGCGCGCGGCCGATGGCGACCATGTCGAACTCGTCGGTCTCCAGGCGGTCGAGGAGGTCGTCGATGCCCTTGGTGGCGGCGCCTTCGCCCTGGAAGGACTTGTGGAAGTCGCCGTCCAGGCCGACCGAGCCGACGGTGATGGTGGGCTTGCCGGTGAGCTTCTTCGTCCAGCCGGCCAGGTTCAGGTCGGCGCCGTCGAACTCCGGGTGCCAGTAGCGGCGCGTGGAGGCGTGGAAGACGTCCACGCCGGCGTCCACCAGCGGGGTCAGGATCGCCTCGAGTTCCTGCGGGGTCTCGGCGAGGCGGGCGCGGTAGTCCTGCTGCTTCCACTGCGAGTAGCGGAAGAGGATGGGGAAGGTGGGGGAGACGGCGGCGCGGACCGCGGCTGCGATCTCCGCGGCGAACTTCGTCCGGGCCACCGGGTCGCCGCCGTACGCGTCGGTGCGGCGGTTGGTGCCCGCCCACAGGAACTGGTCGATCAGGTAGCCGTGTGCGCCGTGCAGCTCGACCCCGTCGAACCCGAGGCGCTCGGCGTCGGCCGCCGCCGTCGCGAACGCCTGGACGACGTCATCGAGGTCCTGCTGCGTCATCGCCTTGCCGGTGACCTCGGCGCCCTCGGTGGTGATGCCGGACGGCCCCACCGCCGGGGCGTCCGCGAAGGGGGGATCGCCCGCGTTGCGCACCATGCCGATGTGCCACAGCTGCGGCACGATCGCACCGCCGACCGCGTGCACGGCCTCGGCGACCTTCGCCCAGCCCGCCAGCTCCGCCTCACCGTGGAAGCGCGGAACACGGTCGCTCTGCCCGGCCGACGCGTGACCCACGTACGTGCCCTCGGTGATGACCAGGCCGACGCCCGCCGCGGCGCGGCGCGCGTAGTACGAGGCCACGTCCTCGCCGGGCACACCGCCGGGGGAGAACATCCGGGTCATGGGGGCCATTGCGATCCGGTTCCGGACGGTCAGGCCGTTGAGCGATACCGGCCGGGACAGGATCCGGGCCGCGCGGTCAGCAGATTCGGTGGCGGTGGTGGTCACAAGGGCTCCGTGTAGGACGAGGGACAGGGCGAACGCTGAGAAGATGATGCGTAACGGTCGGTATGTGCTTGTGCATCAATATCCCTGATGCCAACGGATCCGCACGCCCGGGGATTCCACCGCCCGGGCCCATAGCGCTGTGATCTCCGATACAACCAGGTCAGGGGCGGTCGGCTGACCGGTCCCGCGAGGTGCGGGGCTGCCAACCATGGCCTTTCGTCCCGGGCCGGCGGATGTCGGACCGCCGCCCGGACGGACTGTCGCCGACGGGTGGGCGCCGACACCTCGGGGTGCACGATCCGCGACCTCCGCAGGACGACGGCTGCGCCCGGCCCGAGGAGTACGGCCCGAGACGCCCCATCACCCTTCCCCACCGGGGCCGGCGGCACCGGTCGGGCAGTGGGGGACCGGCCGAGGGCTCACGAGCGGACCGCTCCGCGCCCGCGTCAGGGGGACGCGATGGCGGCCTGGCCGGCGACGGCGGCGAGGCGGAGCTTGGTCTCGTCCTCGCTGCCGGGTGCGGCCGTCATGATGACGATCTTGAGGTCGGAGTCGCCGTCGGTCAGGATGTCGCAGTCCACGGTGACCGGTCCCACCGCGGGATGGTGGATCGTCTTCTGGTTCTCGCGGTGGGCGGCCACGCCGCCGGTCGCCCACCGCGCGGCGAACCGTGGGTTGGCGCTCAGATCACGGATCAGTGCGGTGAGGCGCCGGTCCTGCGGGTAGCGGCCGGTGGCACGGCGCAGGTCGGCGACGACGGCGGCATCGGTGGCCTCCCGGTCCGCCTCGGTGACCGGCCACCGGGCGAGGTGGGCGGGCCCGTCGTCGACGGGAAACCGGTCGCGGGCGAAGTTGCGCAGCCGCGCCGGGGCGGCGGAGGGGTCGCCCACGAGGCCGGCCCACCCGCGGTTGCGCCACACCAGCTGCCAGTCCGCCGCGAACACGGCGACCGCGACGTCCCCGAGCCGGGCGAGCACCCGTTGCACGCCGGGCGTCAGGTGGTCGGAGATCGTGCCGTCCGCCGGCGGGGCGAGCTGCGCCAGCCGGTACAGATGGTCGCGTTCGGCCGTGGACAGTTGCAAGGCGCGTGCCAGAGAGGCCACCACGGGCGCCGACGGAGTGGTGGCGCGTCCCTGCTCCAGGCGCACGACGTAGTCGACGGACATTCCGGCGAGGTCGGCCAGCTCCTCGCGCCGCAGCCCGGCGGCGCGGCGTCCCGAGGCCGCGGGCAGCCCGACGGCCGACGGGGGCAGCCGGTCGCGCCAGGTGCGGAGCATCGCGCCCAGGCCGGTGTCGGGTGTCGTCGTCATGCCCTCCATTCTCCCCGCATTCCCGGCCGCAGGAGCGATGCGAGGGTGGTACGGCTCTTCCTACCGTCGCAGCGTCTCTGGTTCCTCACTCCCGGCCGCGTCACCATAGCGAACAAGACGTTTACCGACCCCGGCCCTTGTTGAAATTGCCGGAGCGGAATGTTCCCCGTTACCGCACAGGGAGAATGCAATGACTGACGACCAGAGTGCCTTGAACCGTCTGCTGGACGAGGCAGCGATCCGTGACACCATCGCTCGTTTCGCCGACGCCGCCACCCGAGGCGACAGCGAGCGTTTCCGCGCGACCTGGGCCTTCGACGCGGAGTGGACGATCGCTGAGAGCGTGCATGCCGTGGGCGTGGCCGACATCGTTTCCACGTTCCGCAAACTGCGCGACGGGAAGGAGTTCTTCGTGCAGTTCGCGGTGCAGGGACCGATCGACATCTCCGGTGACGAGGCGACGACCAGCATCATCTGTCACGAGGCCGCCCGCGGCCCGGGTGAGACGTACTACCGCAACCACAGCGTCACCGCCGATCGCCTGCGGCGCTCGGGGAGCGGCTGGGTCTTCACCAGTCGCTCCTTCCAGTACCTGTGGCTCGATACGTCGGCTTTCACGGGCACTTCCGTCCACCTGCCGGCCGGTTTCTGATACCGGTCGGCACCCGTTCCTCGACGCCCGAACACGGGGTGTCCGCAGCCTCGCCGAGGTCGCGAGCGGCGGATCGCCCCGCCGGTTCCCGCTCTCGCAGCCGCCGGCCTTCTGGACTCGCCCAGGAGGCCGGCGGGCATCGGAAGGGCTATTTGCGGTGGACGGATCGGCGGAATCATGCCCTCTGGTCAGCCGCTATGGATGCGGCCGTAGGTCACGGCCCGTCAAGTAAGTCAAGACTTATCTTGCGGGCACTGTAACCGTAGGGTGTGGCTCGAATCGAAGGAGCCCCCTGTTGCAGAAAATGAATGACCCCGCTGTGCGTGCCCTTGACGTGGAGCGGGACTATGTATCTTCCGTGTACGCGGTGCTCACCGAGCGGCTTTCGGAGGCGCGAGTTCACCGAGCGCGGGTATTGAAGACCCCGGCGGAAAGCGCCGGTGAGGCCTACGAGAGAGAAATGGCCGCCGAGCGTCTGGCCAAGGAGATCGGACGGCTCGAGGGCGCTGAAAAAGGGCTGGTCTTCGGGCGCATCGACGGGACGGATGGCACGGCCCTGCGCATCGGGCGGATCGGACTGCAGACGGAGGAGGACGACCTGCCGCTGCTCGTGGACTGGCGCGCCAACGCGGCACGGCCCTTCTACGAGGCGACACCGGTCCATCCGATGGGTCTGCGGCGGCGCCGGCACCTGCGCCTGGAGGAGCGCACCGTCATCGCGGTGAGCGATGAACTGCTGGACGGCACCGCCCCGACCGACGAGGACGTCGTGGGGGACGGCCCGTTGACCGAGGCCCTGGCGGCCCGGCGTACCGGCCAGATGCACGCGGCCGTCGCGACGCTGCAGGCCGAGCAGGACGAGATCGTCCGCTCCGCCCACCGCGGGGTGACCGTGGTGCAGGGCGGTCCGGGCACCGGCAAGACCGTCGTGGCCCTGCACCGGGCGGCCTATGTCCTGTACGCGTTCCCGCGCGCCGCGGAGGAGGGCGTCCTGGTGGTGGGCCCGAACGCCCGGTTCCTCGACTACATCTCCCACGTCCTCCCCTCGCTGGGCGAGAACGACGTCGTGCTGGCGACCTGCCGGGAACTGGCCGGCCTGTCCCCGGACCCGGGGGAGCGGGCGGACTCGTTCGCGACGGCGCGCCTGAAGGGCAGCACCGACCTCGCCGACGCGCTGGCCGGGCTGCTGCGCGTCCATCAAGCCCCCGCCGGTGACTTCACCGTGCGCGTCGGCCAGGAACGGGTGCAGCTGTCCGGCGAGGAGGTCGCCGCCGCACGCGACGCCGCCGTGGCCGCCGTACCGGGGCACAACCCCGCCCGCCAGGTGTTCCGGGAGCTATTGGTCGACGCCGTCACCGACGCGATGCACCGCGACATGGGCGACCTGCTGGAGCAGATCGACGCCGATACCGTCACGATGACCGGCCTGAACCTCGACCGGTTCACGGGAGTCGCCCAACGGCGCGTCGAAGGAGCGGCCGACGCGGGTCCGGCCCACGAACTGGACCTGGACGCGCTGCGCGCCGATCTTCTCGAGGACGCCGGCGTCGACCGCGCGGTCGAGGCGCTGTGGCCGCGGCTGGCACCCGGTGACCTCGTCACGGCGCTCCTGACGAACCCCGACGCGCTCGCCGAGCGCCTGCCAGGCCTGACCGCGCAGGAGCGGTCGCTTCTGCTGCGCGCTGCGGACGCGCCGTGGACCGATGCCGACGGGCCGTTGCTCGACGAGGCGGCGAGCCTGGTCGACGGGCCGCCCGAGCGCACGTACGGGCACGTCGTCGTCGACGAGGCACAGGAACTGACGGCCATGCAGTGGCGGATGCTCGTCCGCCGCTGTCCGGCACGGGCGATGACACTGGTGGGAGACTTCGCCCAGGCCGGGCCGGTCGCCACGGCCCGCGACTGGACGGAAGCCCTGAGCCCCCATGTGGGAGCGCGGTTCAACCTGCACAACCTGACCATCAGCTACCGCACCACGCAGGAGATCCTGGCCGGCGCCCGGGACCTGCTCACGCGGATCGCTCCGGACCAGCAGCCCACCCGATCCCTGCGCAGCGGCGAGCGCCCGCGCACCGTGACCACCTCGCCCGACGGATGGGTCGCCGCCGTCGGGCGGGAACTGCGCGCCCAGAGCGCGGCGCACCCGGGCGAACTG
This sequence comes from Streptomyces sp. NPDC006733, assembly GCF_040636125.1. Classification (NCBI taxonomy): domain Bacteria; kingdom Bacillati; phylum Actinomycetota; class Actinomycetes; order Kitasatosporales; family Streptomycetaceae; genus Streptomyces; species Streptomyces sp. NPDC006733. The sequence continues at coordinate 186,068 of NZ_JBEYJD010000009.1, forward strand.
CTGGGCGTGCTCTGCGCGGACAGCCGGGTCGGCGAGCTGACGGCCCAGGGCATCGCTCAGCACGCCCGCATCGTGCCGGCGTCCGAAGCACGCGGCCTGGAATTCGACGGGGTCGTCGTCCTGCACCCCGAGGAGATCATCACTGCCCGCCCCGGTGGGGAACGGGACTTGTACGTCGCCCTGACCCGGGCCACCAAGCGCCTGTGCACCATTACCGTCGAGCCCGCCTGATGCCTCGTCCGGTGTGTGCGCGACCGGTCGGAGCTGCCGCATCCGTTGGCGGTGAGGAGGATCGGAGTCCGTGGTGACCGAGAATTTGGCTCAGACCCCACGGAGGCCTTTCCGCCCCGGTTCCGCGGATGCAAACCGGCCACCCCCCGCGACGGCCACGCTCCCGGAGCCCGAGGCACGGACGCCCACCGGCCCGATCAGCGCGATGGCGCCCTGGGGGTTGGTGAGGTGGGATGGCCGGATCTTTCCGGACACCGGCACGCGCGGGCTCTGGCCGAGACGGCCGGCCCCATCTCCCTTACTGCGGTCTGCCCGATCGATCTCGGTGACGACCGGGGTTCCGTCCCGACGAGGCCCCGGGGCCGTGCGCGCCCACCCGCGCGTTCGGCCCTCGCGCTCCAGGCGGGGTGCTTGACCCTCACGTGGCGTCAGGCTGCATAGTCGATGCCGTGGAAGATCACTGGACTGTCGGGCGCGTGGCCGAGCTGGGGGGCGTGAGCGTCCGCACGCTGCATCACTATGACGAGATCGGGCTCGTGCGCCCGTCAGCGCGGACCGCGGCCGGATACCGGGCTTACTCGGCAGGTGACGTGGAGCGGCTGCGGGAGGTGCTGGCCTACCGGCGGCTGGGCTTCGGCCTGCGGGAGGTCGCCGAACTGGTGGGCGACCCGTCCACCGACGCGGTCGCGCATCTGCGCCGGCTGCGCGGCATCCTGCTGGAGCGGCGCGACCGCGCCGATGCCATGGTCACGGCCATCGACCGGGAACTGACGGCACGAGCGAAGGGACTGCAGGTGACACCGGAAGAACAGCTGGAGATGCTCGGTGCACGGCTGTACGACGAGATCGGCGGCGCCTACACCGCGACCCGGCGCACCGAGCCGCGGATCGCCGCGCAGATCGTGGACGCGCTCGGGGACGCGCACACGGTCCTGAACGTCGGGGCCGGCACGGGCTCCTACGAGCCCTCCGACCGTGCGGTGACGGCCGTGGAACCGTCGGCGGTCATGCGGACACAGCGGCGTATCGGTGCGGCACCGTGCGTGGCCGCCGCCGCGGAGCGCCTGCCGTTCGAGGACCAGTCCTTCGACGCCGCCATGGCCGTCTCGACCGTTCACCATTGGGACGACCCGCTCGCGGGACTGCGCGAGATGCGGCGCGTGGCTCGCCGGGTGGTGGTGCTGACCTTCGACACTGACGCCCCCCGCTGGCCGGAGCGCTTCTGGTTGACCCGCGACTACCTGCCCGAGTTCGCCGAGATCCTCACGGACTTCCCCTCGCTCGGCGGGATGGCCGAGGCGATCGGCGCCCGCGCCGAGGCGGTCCCCGTTCCCTGGGACTGCACCGACGGCCTGTTCGAAGCGTACTGGCGCCGGCCGGAGGCGTATCTGCACGACCACGTGCGCCGCGCGATGTCGGTCTGGACGCGGGTCGGGCCGCAGGCCGAACACCGGGCCGTACGGAACCTCCGCGACGACCTCGATTCCGGCCGATGGGCCGAACGCAACCGCGACCTCACCGACCTCGATACGGTCGATCTCGGCCTGCGCCTGCTCATCGCCTGAACAGGGCAGTCTCCTGAGCCGTGACGGGGCTCCTGGCCGGCCGCCCCGCAGCGCGCGGTCGGCGTGGGCGGGGCGCCGTGGGCCAAACCGGTGTCGGGGAATGCGCACGGTGGGGGAGGGCCGGGTCACAGGCCGAAGGCGTCGCCCCCGATGAGGATGAGCAGGCCGATGGCGATCAGAACCAACGGCAGCAGGATGTGACCCCAGCGGGCCAGTACCCTGGCGATCACCGGGCGAGTGGCGAAGAAACGGCCTGCGTAGCACCACACCGCCACCCGCACGAGAAAGACCCCGGCGTACACGCCCATTCCACCGGTGCCGGAGGCCGCGAAGACCGGGATGTAGACGCCGATGTTGTCGCCGCCATTGGCGAAGGTCACCGCCGCCACCTCCAACGGGCTCGGCCCACCCTCCTTGGCCCGCGCTTCCTCCTCGTCCCCGCCGCCCCCGCGCCGGGCCCGCCACGCCTGCCAGGCGGCCTTGAGGCCCAGCACGAGCGGCAGCAGACCGAGATAGGGAAGGGCGGCCTCGGGCAGGAAGGTGGCCCCGAAGGCCGCGGCCACCGCCACGGCGAGGATCGCGGTGAAGCCCAGGTACTGGCCGACCATGATGCGGCGAGCGGAGCCGCGCTGCCCGGCGCCCTGGGCGAAGAGCAGCGCCAGGATCACGATGTCGTCGATGTTGGTGACGGCGAACAGCCCGGCTGCCTGTCCGACGATGCCTGGGTTTACGAGGGGGTGCTCTTTTCCGGTGGGGGCGCCCCGGTGACGCTATCGGGTCTTCGTACCGATTCCTGCCGGGGGCGCGGCATTCCGCAAGCAGCGTGATGCCACCTGCGAACGGTATGGGTGCTGACCGGGACCATCGATGGACTGTGCTGCAAGTCGCCGGAGTTTGACGGGATCGACGAGTTGGTACGGACCATTGCGCCGGTGTGACGGACGGCCCGGCACGTAACTCCGTACTGCCAGGCCGTCGGACAGGTCCGCGACCTCGAACGACATTCGCTGACTGCCGCGGCGTCCGGTTCCTATGACGGCGGTCGACGCCAGCCAACTGGCCGTCGTCGCCGGCTGTCCACTGCGCCTGCTGCGCAGTCTCGACACCGTGGCCGCCGGACTCATTCTCCTCTGGCGCTCCTGCAGCACCGAAGGCGTTGGCAACTGCATCGTCCTGCGGAAGCAGCGATGTCAAGCCGCATGCTTGTGCATCACGCTGAGGTAGTGCCGATCACGGTGCGGCACGTCGTGGTGCCGCCCAGGCACGCTGAAGACCGCACAGACGTCAGCGGGCTGAGTGAGGATGCTCGACTGCTCGCCGAAGGTGAGAGTGCTATTGCGCACATGCCGGCACCCGGCGTCGTCGAGGGTGGTGAGCAACTCCTCTCGGAGAACGGTGGCCTCGAACAATTCGGAATCCGGCAGGACGAGCGGCGGAAGGTGAGCGGTCGAACCGGCCGCAAGATTGATCCAGATTCCGCTGACGGCCCGCTGAGTGACCACCAGCTGCAGCCCGTCCCACGAGTAGGGATAGCCGTCGATTTCGGGCCCCATCAGCATGTGGGCCGGGTGCGGGCGCCCTGGGCCGAGGAGGTCTTCCGCCTCGGTCAGGGACATTCCGCAGCTCAGGGGGCCAACGCGCCCAGTGCGACAGAAACCGACAAGTACGTCTATCAAGGTCACGACAGCACTGTGGCACTTTCGAGGGAGGTCGCGCACCCCGATATCAGCGAGGCGCGGCCCTTGTCCCATCTCGCGACGGGCGGATGGCTGTCCTGGATTCGCTGGGCAGCAACCTCGACGGGAGAGATAGCACACGCGCATCATGGACACCGCGCTGACCCTCCGAGACAGCTTCCCACGGCCCGCCCCAGAAACCCCCCGGCGAGAGTTCAGAGCGCGCCCCCGGAGGGAGGGGGTCGTAGGATCGAAAGGGGGTTGCGGCAGAGCGGAAGACGTATGGACGTGACCGGTTGCGATGCGGTGTTCGCGGGCTCGATTCCCGAGTTCTACGACGAGTACCTCGTGCCGCTGATCTTCGAGCCCTACGCCGAGGATCTCGCGCGCCGGGTGGCGAATCTTGCTCCCGCCCAGGTACTGGAGATCGCGGCCGGCACGGGGGTCGTCACGCGCGCGGTCGCCCGAGCCCTGCCCGGGCCCGTGGACCTGGTGGCGACCGACCTCAATCAGGCGATGCTGGACCATGCCGAGGCTGTCGGCGCCGTGCGCCCGGTGCGGTGGCAGCAGGCGGACGCCCTGCGGTTGCCCTTCGCGGACGCGAGCTTCGATGTGGTGGCGTGCCAGTTCGGTGTGATGTTCTTCCCGGACACCGCCCGCGCGTTCGCCGAGGCGCGGCGCGCGTTGCGGCCCGGCGGAACCCTGCTGTTCAACGTATGGGATCGCATCGAGGAGAACGAGTTCGCCGACATCGTCACCCACACGCTCGCCGACGTATACCGGGAGGACCCTCCTCGCTTCCTGGCACGCACCCCGCACGGACACGCCGACCTGAACGTCTTCGTCAAAGACCTGGCGAAGGCGGGCTTCACCGCCGCACCCCACTGCGAGACGATCACCGCACGCAGCCGCGCGGCGTCGGCGCACGTGCCGGCACTCGCCTACTGCCAGGGGACACCGTTGCGTAGCGAGATCGAGGAACGCGCCGGCGCAGATCTGGCCGAGGCGACCGCGGCGTGCGCCGCCGCGATCGCGCAACGGTGTGGTCCGGGTCCGGTGGACGGCAGGATCCAGGCGCACGTGATCAGCATCGAGAACGTGTGACGGTCCGGGCTGCCTGCCGGGCGCGAACCGGTGGAGGCGATGACGGAGCTGCGTATCCGTCGAACCGCAGGGCGGTGCTCCTGCCGCCCCGTCAGGTTGCTGTCTGCTGCGGCTAGGGGGACCGGGCGCGATCCGTTCGGGGGCTCCGGCCATCCTCCCCCGTTCTGGCTACGCACGGGCAAGGGTGCGGAGCTGAGGTTGAATGACGTGATGGAACGTATCGAGGTTGAGCTGTTCACGGATCCGGGAAACGACACGGTCGTTCGGCTGCCGCCACGTCGGTTTCCCGGCGTGCTGATCCAGGGCGACTCCCTTTCGATCATCCGGGACGACGTCGCCGGCATCGTCAAGGCGTGCGACCAGGGCGACGTCAGCGAAGCCCGTGAGGCGGCGGCCTTCGTCCTCGCCGACCTCGACGAGTTGCTCGTGCGCTACAAGGCGGCGCTGCGGGCGCACAATATCCCGCTCCCCTTCTACGAGGCTCCGTGACCATCACGCGCATACGGAGTGGTAGCTGTGCGGTGCGTCAGACCCTGACACGGTCCAGCGCGGGCAGGAACTGGTCGTAGAAGGCGACCTTGAGTTGGAGGGACTGCTCCTCCAACTGCGTGAAGCAGTCCGTCGAGGGCTCGAGGGCGAGCAGTTCGGTCACGCGGGTGGCCAGGCGATCGGAGTGGCTGCCGGAGAGCAGGGACACGCTCGCGAGGGAGCGGGTCTTCGCGTCATGGACGTGGTGCGGGTAGTAGAAGCGGGAGTGGTTCTGCCCGTCGCGGGTCAGCAGGGGCTCCATGCGCGGCCACAGCTGTCCGTACTCGACGGAGACCAGCACCTCACCCCAGAAGCGCAGGATCGTCAGCAGCCGCAGATCGGAGTTGTCGTGGCCACCCGCGTCGGCGATCAGTTCGAAGGTGGCGGCGATGGCCTCGAGCGTTGCGTCCGTCGGCCGTGACGCCGTCAGGACCGCCCGGGTGACTCCGAGCCGGTACAGATCCGCCGTCGTGTCCTCGCGGTGTGAAGGGGTGTGCCCGTGCCCGTCGGGGTACTCCTCGCGCAGGATGATGCGGGCGATCCGCAGCCCGGCCTCGTCGCGCAAGAGGTCGATGGCCAGGTCGTAGGAGGCCGTGAACGCGAGGGACACGAAGCGCCGCTGGAGCAGGACCTCGGCGAAGTCCTCATCCGACAGCAGGGCGATGTTCGCCAGTACGGGGTGCTCCTTGAATTGCTCGATGAGAGCGTCCTCGAACGCGTCCAGGTCTCGCATGGCCGTGCCTTTCCACTTCAGGGGGTGATGGTGCGGATCGACGCGCGCCAGTCGCACAGATTCACGTCGCTGCCGATGCTCCATAACGTGGACAGTTCCCGCTGGACCTGCTGGCCCATCACGGTGTCCGCGCCGTCGATCTCGATCTGCGTGGAGTCGATGGCGAGTTGACCGTGCAGGAACGAGCTGACGAGGAAGTGCTCGTCGGCCTTGTACACGGCGATGGAGGGCAGGGAGTTGTACACCCGCACCTGCAGCCGGGTCCGGTCCGCTTCCTGGACGCCCAAGCTGAGCTCCGCCAGTCCCGCGAGGCAGCTTTCCACGCTCGCCCGCACGTCCACCGACAGGGCGGGGTCCCGGACGGTGCGCAGCGCCTCGTCGCGCAGGCCGGCCACCGGTGACGACGGGTGCAGCAGCAGGACGCGCACCGTGACCTGCTGGTCGACAATGGCTTTCTCCAACGCCCGCTTGAAGTGGTGCAGGTTGGGGATCCAGGTCTGCAGGATGGTCACGTCCTGGCCGGCGCCCTCCACGAACCGGGCGAACTCCTCCTCGGGGAAGCGCCCGTGCACTTTGATCACGCCGGCGTAGTGCTCCTGCTTGAGCTGGCGCGCGACGGCGTTGATGTCGAGCTTCGACAGGTGGGCCTGGACGTTGTCATCCAGCTTGGTGAGCTGTTCCTGCACGTCGTCGAGTTTGCGCAGCCGGTCGATTTCCAGGAGGAGGAACACGGTGACCGTGCTCAGGATGAGCAGGGTCACCTTGGGCAGGGCGCCTCCGGGCGCCAGCGCGTCGAGCCACCCCAGCAGGTCGGCGACCAGGACCACGATGCCCGATGCCGCCATCACGCCCAGGGCAACTCGTTCCACCCGATAGCGAAATTCGCTGTCCACGCCCACCCCAGCCCCTGGCCCGCCATCGTCGGCGACGACCGTACACCGCAGGACCGTTGCAACGTGGGCGTTCACGGCAAATGCCCGGGCGGCCCCGGTCGGGGCAGGGAAAGACCGGGCGGCGGGGCCCGGCGGCCGTCACCGGTGGTGCCGGC